>DASXPW010000225.1:0-3372 GCA_036493385.1 Pyrinomonadaceae bacterium | reverse complement strand
TCGGCGGTGAAATTGCTCGTGACGATCTGAAATTCCTGGATCGAATCCGGATTTGGCCTCAACGGGGTGAAGTTTGACCCGCCGGCCGTGGATTCATTAATGTCGATGCCGTCGAGAGTAAAGTTAAATGCGCGGTCACGTGAGCCGTTGACGTTGACGGCGCCGCCGGTGTTCCCACCCGTAACAACGCCCGGCTGAAAGTTAAGTAGGTCGAGCGGATTGCGCCCGCGAAGCCCGACGATCGGCAAGCTCTCGAGGGTTCGCTGCTCTATCGTGCTGCCTATATTCCCTGATGAACTCGTCTGCACAGCGTCGGCCGCGTTTTCTACGTTTACAGTGGCTGAGACGTCTCCGATCTCCATTCTGGCATTCACGGTCGTTGGCTGATTGATCAGAGCCGCATTGCCTGCTGAGACGAATTTCTTAAATCCCTGTTTTTCTACCGTTATGGTGTATTTGCCGGGTTGGATCAGATCGAACGTATAGGTGCCGCTGTCGCTCGTCTGTGTGTTTGCAGATGTATTTGTGCCTTCGTCAGTCAGCGTTACAGTCGCTCCGCTAACGGCGGCAGCCGTGTTGTCCGTTACGACTCCGGTCACGCGTGAGGTTGTGCCCTGCGCGAGGCCGAGGGCACATGCCAATAATGTCAGGGCAAGAACTCCAAGTGCCCTTGAAATGAACTTTCTTCGCATCTTTGCTCCTCCGTGTTAAGGTTTTTTGTATAACGAGTCCTGATGAATTACGGAATAACGGAAAGAAATATTGATGTAAGCTAGCACAAACCTGACTCGATTTCAACGGGAGTCAACGGGCAGTCGGGTTATTTTTCGTATTTGAGGATCAGGCCATTGGCGCCGACGGCCCAGCCGTATTTTTTCGACATGAAAAGGCCGTAAATGCGGTCATTGGTGCCGCTGTTTTGACGGATCCAGGATTGCCCGCGGTCGCCGCTTCTGAGGATGGCTCCGCCATAGCCGACGATCCAGCCGTTCTTGTCATCGGCAAAATCGACGCGTTTCAGGGTCTCGGTGTACGGACTGTTGGCCCGCTGCCAGGTCGCGCCGCCGTTAGTGGTAAGAAGTATCGTGCCGCCGCCGCCGACGGCATAGCCATTGTCGTCATCGCGAAAGTCGACATTGAATAGAGCCCGCGTCACGCCTGACCGCTGCTCCGTGAAGGTCAGGCCGCCGTCAGTCGACGCGAGGACCAAGCCTTTGTCGCCGACGATCCAGACATGCGAGCTGTCGCTAAAATCGAGATGATAGAGCTCGACCTTCGACGGCACGGCGATCCGCTTCCACGTCTCGCCCCCGTCCTCTGTCCGCATCACGAGCGAATCGACGACGATGTCTTCCTTGCCGATGCGTTGATAAACGGAGCCGACGGCGATACCGATCTTTTTGCCGGCAAAGCGGATGCTCAGATATTCGGGAATCCCCTTCTTCACGTCTGCCGGAGCGCCGAGGCTTGTCTGCTGCCATGTCTGCCCGCCGTCTTTTGTAAGAAACATCACGCGGCCCGCGACCAGGAAGCCGTTGTTATCGTTGCGGAAGTAGATCTCGTTTATGTCTTCAGTCGTATTCAGCAGATATTTGTTCCACGAATTGCCGCCATCGTGTGTCGACGCCAGATAACCATTGTCGCCCGCGATCCAGCCGGTCTTGTCGGACGTAAAATAAACCGCAACGAGGTCACCGCCCGCAGCAACATGGCTGACGGCCCAATTTGACTGCCCGCGCGCCGTCAATGCAAATGACGCCGCAGTAAAAATAAAGATCAGCGTGAGATTACGCAGCTTCGACCCAAGGAGCTTCATAACAAAGGTGATAGTTAGCAAATAGGATAAAGGTTTATTCGCTAAAAATCACCTCTCTTGTGTACCGCCGCCATCTTGGCGGCTGTCGTGGCGGCATCTGCCGCCGCACTGTGGGCATGATGCCCACAGGACAGCCGGCTGGAAGCCGGCGGCACAGCTTAGTCCGTAACACGATAAACGTTATTTTTCCATACAACGACAACCTGAGTGCCGAGAGCAAAGTACTGCGCAAGTTCCGGCTCGCGACGGACAAGGTCAAAGTATTCTTCGCTGCCGAACTTGACCTTGATCTCGGGCAGTTTTGTCTGGTCCGTATACGCCGTATCGATCCAGACGTTGTTCTGGTTTTGGAAATTTTTATTCCCGACGAATTGCGCCGATGCGGAGTTTTGCACCAAAACTTGCCGTTCCTTTTCGGCCTTTTTATCACTTGCGACAGACATGTTTTGCTGCATGACGTTTTGCTGAATGCTTTGCTGCACAGCGCCCGCCCCGCTGCTGTCTTTCATCGACATCGGGGCCGATTTCGCTTGTGGAGCAAATCGTCCGTTCACTGAGACGCCGTCGACGGCGCGGAACGTTCCGTCGGTCGCAAGATAAGACGTGTACGGAGTTACAATTCCGTATCGAGTTCCAAGCTCGACGATCTCGTCCCGAACTTCTTTGGCCTCGCCATTCGAGCGGATCTGCTCGATCAGCCAGCCAACGCGGCGGCTTGCCCAGAGACGAGGAAGGAAATCGTTCTTCTCGCTGCGCAGCGGAAAATTGAGATCGGCGAAGGCAAAACTTCGCGATGCCTTTCCCGTCCGACCGCGCAAAGCGATCGTCACGTTTTTGAGATCGTTATCGTTCTTGTATCGGCCTATCAAGGCGACCTGGCCGCCGTGAAAAAGATCGCCTAATTTTCGCGGATACATCAAATCGGTTTCGACACCCGCCCAATCGATATCGAGATCGGAGAGAACAGGTGAGCTGACCCGTGAAAAGAAATTCGAGACCTTGACCTCGAGATCTTCCTTCGGCTGGATATAATCCGAAATGCCCGAGTTTTCAGAACCGAGCCGATCGAGCAAGGTAGTGTTAACATCGTATCCAAATCCGAACGGAAAGATGCGGATGTCAACCGACTTGGCTGACTTTGCGTTGGCGATGATCTTGTCGATGTTCGTCTCGCCGACGGTCGGCAAACCGTCCGTCATGAAAACGAGCATCTTTGGCCGCGTGCCATTGCCAAACTGTTTGAGCGCCGCGAGTAGCGATTCGTTGATGTTCGTGCCACCGGAGGCGCGCAAGTTATTTACAAAACTCTCACCGCGTTTCCTTCCTGCCGCGTCTGCCGCGATCAAGCCTTTTTCCATTAGGTGCTCTTCGCCGGCAAAGCTGATCACATTGAATCGATCGCCGTCGCGCAGCGTCCTGATGCCAAACAGCAGCGCGGCACGGGCCTTGTCGATCTTGCCTTCGTCGGCCATCGAGCCGCTAGTATCGAGAACGAACACGATGTCTTTATTTACGACCTCGCGGTCGGCCATATCGTCTTTTGGCGAGAGCATCAA
>DASXPW010000224.1:0-3648 GCA_036493385.1 Pyrinomonadaceae bacterium | reverse complement strand
GGCCGCGACGACTACCCGCGGGATTCTTCATGCACGTAAAGATGAACGTCTCGGTTGGCTCGTCGGCTCGATCGGCTTTGAACAAGGCTTACCATCAGAAAAAGCGTTCGCGATCTTGCCTGGCAAAGATAAATTCTTGGTCGCAACCAACCGAGGGATCGTCGATCTAGGTTCGTACGATCCAGTTGCACCCAAGTTGATACCGATCCGAATTCTAAGCCAACGGCTGCATGATCTAAGCGAGATCGGATCGACGATCGCTCTGGATTATCCGCAAAATTCGATATTGGTCGAGGTTGCTGGTTTGAGCAGCAGGACATTTCCTGAAGAGTTTCAGTACTCGTTCGTCCTGAAGAATGCAAAGGGTGAATCAGTCGATCAACGATTTTCGAATGATGCGCAGTATGATCCGACCAATTTAAGACCGGGTGAGTATTCGATCGAGTCGGTAGCGTATGATCGCGATCTGAATGCCTCGGAGCCGCTCGTGATCAAATTCTCTGTCGCAAAGGCGCCGTTCCCGTGGACGGCGACGGCGTTGGGCATTTTGCTTGCGATCGCTGTCATCGGTCTCGTCTGGGCCGTCTTTGAGCATCGGCGGATGCGAGAGCGCAATCGCGAGCTGGCGGCAGCGCGATTTGACCTGGCAAATGAAGCCGAGCGTGAGCGGAGCCGCATCGCTCGCGACCTGCACGACCAGACACTCGCCGATCTGAGAAACCTGCTGCTTAAGAGCGATAAAGGCGCACTCTCCGCACCAGAGCTGCGAGACGAGGTCGAGTCAGTTTCGATTGAGGTCCGCCGCATCTGCGAGGATCTCAGCCCGTCGGTGCTTGAAAATGTCGGCCTGATCCCGGCACTCGAATTTTTGCTTTCGCAGACGATCGAAAATCACTCCTTTGCTGCCGAAGAGGGCATTGAAGAAAAGATAAAGTTTCCGGTAAACATCCAACTTCAGATCTATCGCATAGCCCAGGAAGTTCTGACAAATATCAAGCGACATTCGGACGCCGGCGAGGTCGGAATGAATGTTGAAATGCCGGAAGTGGGGCTATTCAAACTCACTATCTCGGACGACGGTGCGGCGTTCAAACCGGACGGTGTAGGACGCGGTCGCGGTATCGCTAATATCCGGTCGCGTGCCGGGTTGATCAACGCAAGAGCATCATGGAAAAACGGCCGCGAAAGAGGAAACGTCTTTTCGCTTATGGTTAAGCGCTAGCGCCGGTCACAGGCAGTTCCCGCCCCAACTCTCGATGTATCGCGCGGCGCGACACCGGAATAGCGCGTCGTGCTGACCCGCGTTGATTATCGGACGGCCCACTTTTACGCTTGTCGGTATCTGAGTTAATTTAATAGAGTTTGCTCGCGCTGATATGCTGATCTCACTATTGCTTATGGTGCCGATCGTGGCGGGCGGTCTGGCGGCCACCTATTTGACGGACGCCGATGAACCGCTGATGTGGCGCGCGGCGGTCGGCGCTGTGGTCGGGTCCGCATTTTTCGGGACACTTGCTTTCGTCATCGCGTGCTTTGCCGGCCTTGCTGTAGCGGTGCCAATATCGCTGGGGATCACGGCGTCGCCGATCGCACTTTTCAGAGACAAGAACAAGCTGAAACGCTTCAAGATCGATCGGCAGCGCGCGACGAACAAAATGCAGGGCGGGTCGTGGTCGAAGTTTCTTCGATTCGCGTTTTACGCATTCTTTTTTATTCTGTTTTGTCTGTTTTTCTCGCAGGCGATGTATCAAACGCCGCAGGGCATCTATACCGGCGGCTCGCAAAATCTGGGCGATCTGCCGTTTCACCTCGGCGCGATATTTAGCTTTACGGACGGTGCCAATTTCCCGCCGGTAAATCCGTCCTTTGACGGTGCGAAATTTTCCTATCCCTTTATCGCGGATATTGTTTCGGCGGCTTTTGTTAAGTGCGCCGCCGACGTGCAGAGCGCGATATTTGTGCAGGATGTTGTGTGGGCGTTCTCACTCCTCGTCATTCTCGAAAGATTTGTTTTTAAGCTGACGGCCGATCGGCTTGCCGGAAAGATCGCGCCGTGGCTCTTGTTTTTTAGCGGCGGTCTCGGCTTTCTCTGGTTCTTTGCCGACTATTGGCATCAGGGCAAAAGCTTTTTCGATTTTCTAAGCAGCCTGCCGAAAGACTACACGATCTCGGACGATTTTCGCTGGGGTAATTCGCTCGTCACGCTGTTCATGACACAGCGGAGCATTTTGCTCGGCATGCCGTTGACGATCGTCATACTGCATTGGCTCTGGCGTTTCTTCGCCGCGGATATCGAGAATCGCGGAGAAGTCGGGAAGACGAAAGGCGCGACAATCGGTTCAAAGGCGGAGCGATATCATTTGCTCATTGCCATCTCGGTTGGATTACTGGCGGGCATGCTGCCGTTGGTTCACCTTCACAGCCTGATAACGCTCTTTGTCGTGACGGTATTTCTTCTTGGCTTGAATCCGGAAAACTGGCGGCTTTGGATCGCATTCGGCATTGGTGTCTCGCTCATTGCCATACCTGAGCTAGCATGGTCAATAACGGGCAGCGCGTCGCATGCATCGCAATTCATCGACTGGAACTATGGCTGGGACAAGGGTGATGCAAACGTGATTTGGTTTTGGTTCAAGAACACCGGTCTGTTTATCCCGCTCGTCGGGATTGGCCTGTTTCTTACCTACAAGGGAGCGGACAAATCGACGAACGCTCGTCTTCGTGAATTTGCATCGCCATTCCTGTTGCTTTTTATTATCTGCAACGCACTTAAGCTTGCGCCGTGGCCGTGGGACAACATTAAGGTCCTGATCTATTGTTTTATTGGGGCCTTGCCGTTCGCGGCTGTGGCGCTCTCATGGCTTTGGCATAGAGGCAGATATACTGCGGTCGCGGTCGCGATCATTTTCATCTCGCTTATATTTTCAGGCTCGCTTGATGTTTGGCGAACGGTGACCGGTCAGACAAAGTATCTGCTGTTTGATCAGGATTCGGTCCGTATTGCCCAGATCATCGACAGCAGGGTCCCGCCAAATGCTTTATTTCTTAACGCCGCGACATATAACACGGCCGTCGCTCTCACTGGACGCCGCTCTCTGATGCGCTATACCGGACACCTGTATTCTTACGGCATCGACTACGGCGAGCGCGAGGCGGACCTGAAAAAGATCTACCAAGGCGGCCCGCAGGCTGATGCACTGCTTGCGAAATATGGTATTGATTACGTGTTGGTCTCTCAGGAGGAATCGCAACTCACTCCGAATCAGAGTTACTTCAGCAAGTTTCCGGTGATCGCCGAAGCCGGGTCCGCACGAGTATATAAGGTCAGATGAACGACGAATTCGACGAACTCGACGAGGAACAACCGGAAGCCGAAAGCGATACTTCGCCGCGCGATCTGTTTTGGATCGGAAGCTGCGTGGTGATCACCACGCTCGCCACGGTGCTCCGCTTCGCTGATCTTGCTCTGAAGCCGCTGCACCACGATGAAGGTGTCAATGGCTTTTTTCTCACGAACCTGTTTCGCAACGGCGATTACAAATACGACCCCGCAAACTATCACGGCCCGACGCTCTATTACATTGCGCTGGTCTTTACGAAGCTCTTTGGTCTCAACACGATATCCATTCGCGCGAGCGTAGCGATATT
>DASXPW010000223.1:0-3129 GCA_036493385.1 Pyrinomonadaceae bacterium | reverse complement strand
TCTTCGCGTACGACGCTCCCAATGGATATGACTTTATGGGCGCAAGTCAGCGAATAGCCGGCCAACTGCCGAGTGGAACGAGCACCGTGATGGAAGGAAGGTGTGACGCGAGTTTTCCAACCTTCCCGTGCGATGCGAACGCCCACACAAATATTGTCAACACGGTGAATAACGGACCGTACCTTGTCAATTTTGCTGGTCACGGCACGACGGGCGTGTGGGTGAATACCGGTTTCTACAGCATCCTCGATGCGCCTAGCCTCACGAACATTAACAATCTTTCGGTGTTCACGATGCTGACGTGTCTAAACGGTTATTTCATCGGCACCAGAAACGTATCATTTGCCGAAACCTTATTAAATTCGACAACGGGCGGAGCGGTCGCGGCCTGGGCATCGACCGGGACCACCACGCCGGACGTTCAGGAACTAATGGCAAAGCGGTTTTATTTGAAGATCGGAGATGCCAGTATTCCGCGTCTCGGTGACCTGATCGTGGACGCTAAAACGGTTGTCCCCGGCGGTCGAGATGTACGGTTGACCTGGGTACTGCTCGGCGATCCGATGCTGAAGGTCAGATAGCTTAAGACCCTCTGGTGTTCGATCGATGCAAAATGAAAGAGGCCGTCGGGGATGACGGCCTCTTTTTATATGGTACCCGCGGTAGGAGTCGAACCTACGGCCTCTTGCTCCGGAGGCAAGCGCTCTATCCACTGAGCTACGCGAGCAAATGATCCCGGAAAGGCCGAGTATATCATTTTGCCTGGTCTCGTGGCACGATAGAAACGTGCTTTATCTTGACTGGCCAGAGCGGACGTTCGCCGCGTTTCGGTTGGACCTTGGATATTTTGAACACCTCGTCCATGCCCTCGATCACCTTGCCGAACACAGTATATTTGTTGTCAAAGCCAGGCTCGCGCTTGAGCATGATGAAAAACTGGGAGTTGGCCGAGTTGATGTCTTGACTTCGGGCCGCGCCGACGATAGCCGTGTCGAACGGAACCGACGAGAATTCGGCCGAGACGTCCGGTTTGTCCGAGCCGCCCGTACCGTCATTGGACGGGTCATTGTCTTTCGACAAAGGGTCGCCGCCCTGAACAACGGTCTCATTTATTCTGTGAAAAGCTGTCCCGTCATATACGCCCTCTTTTGCGAGGTCCTTAAATTGTTGGACCATTTTGGGCGCGATGTTCGAATAAAGCTCGATCTTTATCGGGCCGAAGTTCGGATTTTCCATCTCAAGAACGGCCATCTCCGGATCGGCGATCGGCGCCGTTGTTGCGACGGTCTGCTTTCCTGAGCAGCCGAGGATGACAACACTGACTACAATTACAAAGAATAAAACGTGGATTTTCATCTATAGGTTCGACCTCAAAAGGTTTTTTCGCTACTGATCAGAATCGTAACCGGGCCATCGTTTACCAATTCAACATCCATCATCGCCTGAAAACGTCCGGTTTCGACCTTATCGATACGCTGACGACACTGCGAGACGAAATGATCGTAAAGTCGATTCGCTTCGACGGGCTCGGCGGCGTCGATATATGACGGTCGCCGCCCGCGTCGCGTGTCGCCGTATAGCGTAAATTCTGAGACGACCATCAGCGCGCCGCCAACATCGAGAAGCGAGAGATTCATCTTCCCGTCGGTGTCGTCGAAAATGCGGAGATTAATTGTTTTTTCGACCAGGTAATCCGCATCTTTCTCTGTGTCGCGATTTGAGACGCCGAGCAATATCAGCAGACCCTGCGCGATCTCGCCCGTGACCTCACCATTGACGGAAACGCGAGCACGTGAGACGCGCTGGACGACGGCCCGCATCTACGCGGGGAGTTCTTCGATATATACGCGCTCCATCACAACTGGCTCGAGCGGTTTGTCGCGCTCGTTCGTTTGGACCTCGGCGATGCTGTCGACGACATCCTGGCCCTCGGTGACGCGGCCAAATTTCGTGTAGCTGGGCGGCAGCGGGTAGTCGATGTGCATGATAAAAAACTGCGAGCCGTTCGTATTAGGGCCGGCGTTGGCCATCGCGATCGTGCCCTTCTCGTAAACGCCTTTGTACAGATCCGATTCGCGGTCTATCTCATCATCAAAGCGGCCGCCCCAGGCCGATTCGCCCCCATAGCCTTCGCCCAGCGGGTCGCCGCCCTGAACCATAAAATTCTTGATGACGCGGTGAAAGATGACACCGTCATAATAATTCTTGGCTGCCAGCAATATGAAGTTTTCGGTCGTGTGAGGGGCCTCATCTTCAAGAAGCTCGAATTTGATAGTACCCTTGTTCGTTTCCATTACCGCCGTTCTATTGGCCACGCAAATTTTCTCCTGAGTTCAATATAAATTCCCCGATCGCCGCGGCAACGCCACATTCATCGTTACTTACTGTTGTATAAAATTCCTCACGTTCTATCAAACGAGGGTCTGCGTTTCCCATGACGACCGACAAACCTGCGAACTCAAGCATCTCGATATCATTGAAATTATCCCCGATCGCCATCACATCCTTACGGTCGATATGGCTGATCTCTGCAAGCTTCGCGAGACCCGAGCCTTTTGAAGCATTCGGCGGCAGTATGTCAATGAGCGTAAAGTCTCGCGTCGGATAGATCGTTGAAAGAATCGTTACCGAGTCGCCAAGTTCATCGGCCAGGTATTGCTCCATGTCGAACATCGCTGCACACGATCCCGAAAATGAAACGTGAATTATCTCATGTTTTGCGACCTCATTCTCGAGCTTAGGCACGTGCGTTACTGCATCGTGAGCCTCATCGCCGTGCAACGTCACCGCCCATGAGAGATAGCGACGCAGCGGCTCGTTCTGCTCCGAAACGCGATCGTACAAAAGCTTTCCAGCAGATCGAGGATCAGCGCTTATGAACGCGTCGCCTCCATATGCCTTTCCCACTCGAATGATCTCGAGGCACGTTTCAGTATCTATAAGATCGGCGTGAACCGTCTCAAGCGAATCGGCATACTTGAGAAGCGCGCCGTTATGAGTTATGAGCGGTGCGTTCAGACCAAGCTCGACGCCGACCGGGCGCGCATCGCGAAACCGGCGGCCCGTCGCGATCGTGACAAGCACGCCCTTATTTTCGGCTGCGCGAATTGCTTCGCGATTTCTTATTGG
>DASXPW010000222.1:0-8020 GCA_036493385.1 Pyrinomonadaceae bacterium | reverse complement strand
GCCATCGACACCGTGATCGGGCTCCTCTCGGAAGACAAAAAGCTGCCCGCGACGTTTGTCGGTAAATCGTACGTGCCCTTTATGATCGACATGAAAAAGAAAGGCCATGTCCCTACGTTTGCGAACATCGTCTTGTCCGACACGGGAAATGGCGACGCACTTAAATGGCTTGGTGAGAACCAGGCGAAGCTGGCCGAGTTTGTCAGATGGGCGAGTGATTATCGACTACCCTGACATAACTTTATTGAAAGGCCGGTGACGCTAGCCACCGGCTTTGTTTATTCAGAATCGCTCAATCTACTGCGTGTTCCGCTGCTTTGCTGATTTGATCTGATCGTCGGCCGTCTCCTGCACGGTTTTCGATTGCTCTTTCGACATCCCCAGGTTTCTGAGCGTCTTACCGATACTGTCGCCGTTCGCCAATCCGGCGAGGATCGCCGATGAGGTCACCATAGGAAACCTCGCGTTCAGATTGTCCGCGATAACGTTCGCCGCAACAAACTGACCGTACGTAAGGTTCGGGTTCGCCATCAACGCGGCCTGATACGCAGCGCGCATCTGGTCAGGCGTCGTGCCGAGCTTTTTAGACAATCCGCGATATCGGTTCAGATCCGTATCGTTCATACGGTTCGCATTGTCCCGGGCCATCCGCGCCCGGTCCAGACCTGTATCTGACCTTCCGTTTGAGTTGGTCGATGCCGCCCCAAGCCCGTTGTCGGATCTCCCACCAGATCGGCTTGACGCAGTCCCTAAACCGCGATCAACGCCAACACCCGCGGGCGGTCCGCCTCCCGGGTTACCACCGCCCCCGCCCGCAGGACGGCCACCACCGTTGCCCCGGCCCTGGGCAAACGCAAGCGAGCTCATAGCCAACACGATTACTGTGATCAGCGTAAAATGTTTACATTTCATTTGAAACTCCCCCTTTTTATCTTCAGTGTCGTCTATTATCCCAACTATCGGGACGCCGGAAGATCGGAACCTATGTGGACTGGCTTATCTGCCTGGTTCGATTCATATTATACCCAAGTGGTTTGCACTATTTGCTAAAAGTTTGGCGGGGTCGGGTCATGAAGCCGTTCTTCGAACGCGGTCATTCGGGTGCAAGTTGTTCATGATGTTTTGGTTAGGCGCTATCAATCACGAGACGAACCATCTCAACATATGGTCTGTCGTTTTGATATTAGCCTGCTTATTAACTGGATGCGGCGGTCCGGATTTGGTTAAATCCAGTCAATCGAATGCCGACAGCCCGGACGTGCGATCTGGAGTTTTGGTGCCCGCGATGAAGGCGGTCGAACCGTTTTTTGAACACCTTGGTCAGCCCGGGCCGACCGACTGGCTGGCGACATTTCATGAGCCGGGACAGACGTTTGCTGAGTATCTGAAATCGAACCCGACTGTTCCGACGCCCGAAAGACACACGATCTACGTCCTGCCGCTTGGGAAATTTAAGCCCGAGCAATCAAAGGCCATCACGATAACGGCCGGTTATCTCGCGGCGTTTTACGGCTTGCCGGTAAAGCAGCTTCCGCAGCAGCCGATCATGCGTCCGCTGCCCGTTAAAGACAGCCGCACGAATCAGATCTCACATAAGACACAGATCAGGACCGGATACATCCTGGACAATATTTTGCGGCCGCAACTGCCCACAGACGCGGCGGCGCTGATCGCGTTCACGAACGAAGATCTTTACCCGGACGAATCGATGAGTTACGTCTTTGGCCAGGCGAGCATGGAGAATCGCGTCGGTGTCTGGTCGCTGTACCGGCTTCATGACAATGCCGACTTTCACACCTTTCTGCTGCGCACGATCAAGATCGCGACGCATGAGACCGGACATATATTCTCGATGCATCACTGCATCGCCTGGAGCTGCGTCATGAGCGGAACGAATCATCTCGGCGAGACCGATTCCCATCCGATCGACGCGTGTCCGGAATGCATGGCAAAGGTCTGCTGGTTGTCGCGCGTCTCGCCGGCGGATCGGTACATGAAACTTGCGGCATTTTGTCGAGCGAATGGATTACAAAAGGAAGCAGCGGATTTTGATAAGAAGTTCGCGGCGATAAATTCTCTCTGATCGATCCTTCTTTGTGTACTTTGTGTCATAGCTCTGTGTTCTTTGTGTGAACCGGATCTTTAACACAAAGGCCGCGGAGTGAAGACACAAAGCTCACAAAGAAAAGCAAAAGGTCCAGAGACTCGCCCGATCGAATATTCCGTGCGCGCCGGAGCGATTTGTTAAGATAGACGTGTGACCAACGAGGAGCACAATCGATACATCGCCTATTCATTCTTCGCGAATGCCGGTTTCTATGCGCTCATACTGCTTTTCATGCTCGTGATGTTCTGGGTGATGTTGAGCAACGGTCCTGGACCGCCGCGAGAATTTTTCGGCGTCATGCTGACATTCATGACCGTTTTCTATTCGATCTTTATGGTGCCGTCGATCGTCGCCGGATACGCGTTGTTGAAAAAGAAGTCGTGGGCGCGCATCGCGAGCATCGTCGCCGGCGTTATCGCGGGAATGAACTTCCCTATCGGCACGGGTGCGTGCGTTTATGCGCTGTGGTTCTTTTTCAGTGACAACTGGAAAGAGATCTATGACGAGCCGGCATACGCACAGCGATTCCAGCGACCGCAGCTTTCCTACGGAGTCGAAACGCAACGCGCCGCCTACGAGGCCGAAACTCAGGGCGATTACCAACCGATCTATCGCGAGCCGCCAGATTGGCGGTAAGTCTTGGCTACGCTGACGCCACGATAGATCTGCCGATATCCTTTCTGTATTGCATTCCCGGCCAGCTAATGTCTGCCACGGCAGCGTAAGCGCTATCGAGCGCGGATTTCAGGTCGTTGCCGGTTGCGGTGACGTCGAGGACCCGGCCGCCGGCGGTGATATAGCTTTTTGGCTGAGCTGAGCCACCTGCTACCGCAGGCGGTTCTGACTCTGCGGTACCGGCGTGAAATATCTTGACGCCCGGGTGAACCGCGGCTTTGTCGAGACCATTGATGACGTCGCCGGTGCGAGGTCTGTTGGGATAACCCTCGGCGGCGAGAACGATGCAGGCTGAGCTTCCCGGCTGCCATGCAATGTCGATCTGATCGAGCTGGCCGGCGAGCATCGCTTCGCAGATGTCAACAAGGTCTGTGTTCAGCCGCACCAGGATCGCCTCGGCTTCAGGGTCGCCAAACCTGACATTAAATTCCAGCACCATTGGGCCGTCTGCGGTCATCATCAGCCCGAGAAAGATCACGCCGCGAAACGGAAATCCGTCGCGAATGCAGCCGTGGAGTGTTGGTCGGATGATCGTGTCGACGATCGCTGTCGTTTGTTCGTCTGAAAGCAGCGACGCGTCTGTAATGGTTCCCATGACCCCGGTGTTCGGGCCAGTGTCACCCTCGCCGATGCGCTTGTGATCGCGGACGGCCGGCATTAATGCAAAGTTCTGCCCGTCGACGAACGCAAGGAGCGAGACTTCGGTCCCCGTCAGGCATTCTTCAATAATTATCTTCTCCGCGGCGGCCGACCCGACCAAAGATTCGAGTCCGTCGCAGGCGGAGATCGCCTCGGCGCGATTTTTTGCGACGATAACGCCCTTGCCCGCCGCAAGGCCATCGGCTTTTACGACCACCGGTGTGGACTCGTTGCCGAAATCGCCGCTTTCGAGCATCAGCACGGCAAAGCCCGCCGAATGAGCGACCGCATATTTGGCGGTCGGAATTTCGTATCGCGCCATAAAGTCTTTTGCGGACGCCTTGCTCGATTCGAGCTGCGCGGCCTCGCGCGTCGGACCGATAATCGGAAGTCCGCGCTCCATGAATTCATCCACGACACCGAGCGCGAGCGGTACCTCGCCGCCGACAAATGTGAGGTCGATATGCTGCGATGTTGCAAAGTCGGCCAACGCATTAATATCGTCCGGTCTGATGGCGACACACTCCGCGACCGAAGCGATGCCGGCGTTCCCATTCGCGCAAAATAGGCGCGAGACCTTTTGACTTCTCTTAAATGCGTCGCAGATGGCGTGTTCCCGACCGCCTGACCCTATCACCAATACGTTCATATTTCGTTTTTACTTTTTCGGAAATGCGTTATAATCGGCTGTCCGGCGAAGCTTGACACAAGATCGCGTTCGATATAATTTCGGAAAAGCCTATAATCAACTTACAATAAGCGATTCCATGTATTCCGTCGACTATAATTTTTCATATAGTTCCTCGGACATTCTTGTATCGCCTCGGTATGGACTCTGAAAGTAGCCCGCAATACAATGTATTCAATTAGGCGTCAACGCAGTTTCGTGTCACAAAAGGGGTAGCATTATGTCAGTCAGTGAATTTGATGGATTTGGCGGTGCCGCCGTTTCTCCCGAGGCGCCGGAATTCCAGGATCGTAGTATTGGCTGCATCGACTGCGGCAAGGATTTCATTTGGACGGTCGGCGAACAGGTTTTTTTCCGCGACAAGCAGTTACAGAACCCACCCAAACGCTGCAAGGAATGTAAACAGGCAAAAAATGAGCGGCTCGCTGCTATCGCGCTTGCGCAGTCCTCCGGCGTCAGGCAGCGGATCGAGGTGTCGGTAAACTGCGCTCGGTGCAGCTCGCCGACGACCGTGCCGTTTTATCCGTCACAGGGCCGGCCCGTTTATTGCCGATCCTGCTTCCTCGAGCTCAACCCCCAGATCCTGAATGGCGGCCAGCAATGATCTCCGCCAGTTAGCCCCCGACATGGACATTTGGTCTTAACTCGGGGTCGTGTTCCGCCTGCCGCAATATCTCGCGTGTCACCGGAGCCGTATCGCCCTCGCCAAACAAAATATATCGAGCCAGATACATGATCGGGTTGCCTTCGCTCCATCCAAAATAGACGTGCGGTATTTTTCCGGTGCGGTCACGTAGGAAAAGCAAGAATGCGGCAATGGCGTTCGGCACGGCGGGCGCCTGAGTTCGCAGGATACGATATCCTTCGATATCGATGCCCCTGATCTTTAACCGGCCTTTGAATTCAGATGCGTCTCCGGTTTCGATCTCATAAAAGAGCACGGGATCGGATGACGGAATGTGGTTGTCGATCCGCTTCTCGTGTTCTTTGAATCGATACTCGGCCATGTCGCCCGTCTCGCGACGGTTTGTGACGATGCGGATCTCGCCCTCGGCGTCAGCCTCTTCTATGAATCGGCTCGCGGTATCATCAAGCTCGATCTTGTCAATTCGCACTTCAGTCGATCGCATGACCCGCGAGATGAACGACGCGGCGATGATCGTGAAGATAAAAAATGACGCGATCTTGATGCCGTCGGGGCGCTCGATCACGTTGGCCACGGTCGTGTAGACAAACACGGCCGCGATCGCGTAAAAGGCCCAGGTAAATCTGCTCCCGCGCCGCTTTGCCGAGATCGAGACGGCGATCGCTGCCGACGACATCAAGACCAAAACACCCGTCGCGTAGGCGCCGCCCTGAGCATCGACATCGGCCGAAAATATCCAGGTCACGGCAAAACAGATCGAGGTGAAAACCAGCACAAGCGGCCGCGTCGCACGTGCCCATTCCGGCGCCATGCCATATCGAGGCAGATAGCGCGGCACGATGTTCAGCAGCCCCGCCATCGCCGATGCGCCGGCAAACCAGAGGATCAGGATCGTGCTGATATCGTAGATCGTGCCGAATATCGTCCCTACCCCGCGGCCAAATTCTTCCCCGATCTTATCGTGAGCGACATATGCGAGCGCGCGGCCATTTGCCTTGCCCTTGGGAGCGCCGCAGGCGCAGTATTCCGGCAGGCCCTTAGCGCCGGGATCGTCACAGGCGACCTGCGGGCAAAATTCCCTTTCGGGGATCACCATGCTGGTGACCATAGCGCTCGAGATGAGCATAAAGCTCATGATGAGCGCCGCCGTCATCAGCAGCTTTCGCGCGTTATGTATACGACCCGGATTTTCGATGAGCGGCATCACGGCGACACCCGTTTCAAATCCGGAAAGGCCAAGCGCCAATCGCGGAAATACCAGGATCGAGATGCCGATAATGACGAAGACGCCGCTGTAGCCACCCGGCGTATGTGTCGCGAATACCGCCGACTGCCAATCGTTCAGCAAGTCCGGGTGGGTCGCGATATGATAGATCCCAAAACCGATCACGACCACGTTCAGCGCAAGATATACGGCTACGAGGATCACGGCTATACCGATCGCCTCCCGAAAGCCTTTCATGAAGACCGCGCCCAGCAGCACGAGCAGACCGAAAGTGACGGGTACAGGATGTTCAAGAAACGGCAGCGCGCGCTGAACGAAAGGATTCTCAAGTATGTGAGCAGTCGCGTCGGCTGCCGACAGGGTGATCGTTATTACAAAGTCCGTCGCAACAAAGCCAAGCAGGACAAGAACAAAAAGCTTGCCCTTCCACCGCGAGAGCAACGCTTCGAGCATCGCGATCGAGCCTTCTCCGTGTGGGCTCTCTTTAGCGACGAGACCATAGATCGGCAGCGCTCCGAACAGCGTCAGAAGCACAACGATCAACGTAGCGATCGGCGAAAGAAAACCGGCAGCCAGAAATGCGATCCCGGGTTGATAACCAAGCGTCGAGAAGTAATCGACGCCCGTCAAACACATCACCTTCCACCAGGGATGTTTTTGATGGCGCCCCTCATGTTCGTGAGGCCCCTCGATCTCGGAAACGCCTTCGTAAAGCCAGCGTCTGAACCAGGTCGACTCGGATGTTCTCATATCAGCAGGGCTAAAAAAGAGACCGCCGGTCGTTTCACCAGCGGTACCTCATTAAGCCGTTAGTAACTGTTCATAGCATTCGATCGAGGAACAGCACACACAAACGAGATCGAATCAGCTATGTTAAGATTTTACGCCGCTGACGCGCAAGGTCAAGCAAACTAGTAATTTGCCATCGACACAAAGCTAAGGGGCGACGTCTCCCACACCGTCGCCCCAATAGGTCACAAGTCCTCACCCCTCGTGACCAAGTGTTCACCGGGGAGGTGAACAGCTAAAGATTATGCACAAGCGGCAGGCTTATGCAAGATGTTTAACGACTTATTTAAGAGGGGCAACGGACCAAAAATTGGGATACTTTTCAACGCTCAATCCGCCGATCAAGTATCGGCGCGCGCCGGTTTCAAATTGGACGAAAAGACTGTACTCGCCTACCGGCGTTTCGGGTGCGGCCGACACATAAAAGCCAAGAGTCGTCAGACCGTTAACGTAGGTCCCGCGGACGGGGCTGTTCCGAACCGAGATCAGCGCTGAATCGGAGCCGACGTCGGGCTTTCGCGTGAAGTCGGTACCGCCGATCGCGAGGTCGTAAGTGCTGCCGGAATTGATCGGCACCGACAGACCTGCCAATTGGCCATTGAATCCAAGGTACTCAGGTTTGGATTCCATCACGACACTGTCGATCTTCTTCGTTATGACCACCGGCTGCTTTGCCGAGATCGTGTATGGACCGAGGTCGACGGCGGACGAATTTGTCGAATCGTCGAGGTCGCTTTGTGCAAACACCTCAACGCGTCCGGCGTCGAGTCCGCCAAGCCGAAAGCTTCCGTCCGCGCTTGTCGTGACGGCGGCCAGGACCCGGCCAGTTTCCTGATCTTCGACCCAGACGGTGTAGTTCGTCGCGGCCTTTGGGCCCGCATTCAGGCGGCCGCTAATGCGCGAGCAGCAGCCATCTTCGTTTTCCGCCGGACCGTAAAGGCTTCGAATTGCCGCGATGTCGTCCGCGGCCAGTGTGCGTGCTGAGAATGCGGGAAGATTGAACGTACCGTTGCGGCCCTGGCTCTGGTTCATCGTCGCGCCGAAAACCGGCGAATGGGCCAGTCCCAAAAGATGACCGAGTTCATGAGTGACGGTCGACTCGAGGTCAAATGTTCCAATAGTGCCGTCGGTCGAAAACTGCAGATACGGGTTAAGAACGATATCCGCCTCGGTAATAAAACCGCGAGCGTCGTAAAAAACACGCGTTCGGGCGGTCGCGTCCTCAAGGCCTTTTGGAAATAGCGCGAGGTT
>DASXPW010000221.1:0-7924 GCA_036493385.1 Pyrinomonadaceae bacterium | reverse complement strand
AGTTTCCCGAAAAGACGACCTTATCGTCGACAGAGATCTGCAGAGGGTAGCTCTGCGTTCGCCAGCCGACGAGCTTAAGGACGACCTGATCTACACTTGCGGGACGCGCAAATTCGTAAGTGATCCACGCTTCCGACAATCCGCCGTCGCTCGACCAATTGGTCGCCTCGTTATCGTCGATGCTGTCAGCCGCGCGCTCTTGATTTGAACCTGCCGCGACCCGCGCGATCTCGATCGGCAGCCGTGTTGGCTTGAAGGATTCGCCAGGTGGCGTCGGCCCACGCGAAAGGTTGGCGGGCAGACCATCGGACGGCAGATCCGGCGACAGACCGTTCGTTGAGGCGAATGGTTTTGAGATCAATTCGATCTCGGCCGATTTCAGACCTGCGGCTCGTGCGCCTAAGACGATCTTTCCGGCTTTCGTCGTCGACCTGAGCAGGACACGATTTACGCCCCCCTCAACGGGCAGGCTCTTTGACAATATGTAATTTCCTGGTCCCTGCGCAATGCCGCCGCGCCATTCGGCCGGACCCGACACGTTGAAATCGATCATATTCAATGCAGTCGGGCATCGGTTTCCGGTTTTGTCGACGACTTCGACATCGATGAGCGCCACGTCTGAGCCGTCCGCATGAAGGCCGGTGGGGGATGTATGCGGCGTCAGCCGGATCGCGAATGGCTCGCCGGCGGTCTTTTTCGAATCCTCGGTAACCGCGCGGCCAGTCGCATCGTAACCGACGGCCCTAATTTCACCCGGCTGCCACGTGATGCTTTTGAAGGTGAAGAGAAAACGGCTGCTCTGCTGGCCAAAGCCGAGCGATCTTCCATTCAAAAAGAGCTCCATCTTTTCTGTACTCGATACAACGTAGACATTTTTCGTCGTTCCGGGCGCATAGTTCCAATGGCCGATGATATGAGTGCGCGGTCTCTCAACATCGACCCAGCCGTCCCACATCACCTGGTCGGCGAAGTAGCCGTCTTTTGGAAGCCGCATTGCATCGACCTCACCGCTGCGGCGATAGTTTTCAGCCCCGCGGTGATGAGTGTTCGAATCGGAAAATATGATGTTGACGCCGCCGGAGCTTACACGACGACCGGTGCCCGGCCGAGCTTCCCAATAGTCGAACCAGCGAACGACGTCTTCGATCGCATGAGAGTCTTGATTGCGATTGTACTCGGCCGCGTTCTGGCCCTGGTAAAGCGGCCCGTCGCCGTCCTTATGGAAGGGCGGAGAATAGTCATCCCAATACTTTCGGAGGCCCTCGTCGCGCGAATATTCCATCGCCCACATCGGCTTGGTCTCGCTTTTATTTATATAGAGCATCTCGCCGCCATACTCGGCCGTCTTGCTGTCGAGCATCTCTCGCGAGCCCGATGCCCGGCCGCCGTGCGGATCGTATCGGTCGCGGAGCGCCTTCATTTCGGCCATGTGGGCCTCGGAGACAGCCTTGTTTCCGGACTCATAAAATATAATGCTCGGGTTGTTGCGGTTATAAATTATAGCGTCGCGCATCAGCTCGAGACGCTGCTGCCAGCGGCGGCCCTCGACATCTTTTTCCGAATCGCCGGCGGGCATCGATTCCATCAGTCCGACGCGGTCGCATGACTCTACGTCTTGTTTAGAAGGTGTCACGTGCATCCATCGAACGAGGTTGCCGTTGCCATCCACAATCATTCGGTTTGAGAGATCGCTCAGCCACGGCGGTAGGTTGGTGCCGAGAGCCGGCCACTCGTTTGTGGTCCGCTGTCCGTAACCGTGAACCTGAATCGTGCGGTCATTGAGCTTGAACATTCCGTTTGCAAACTCAGTCTTGCGAAAACCAGTTCGCGTTCTCACTCTGTCAATTTGCTTTCCGTTGACTTTTAGCGTCGTGTAAACATCGTAGAGATAGCCGTAGCCCCAGCTCCAGAAATTGAGCCCGGTTATTTTTCGAGAGGCGGCGACCGTCTTTGTTTCGTTCGGTGCGAGCGTGTATTTTCCGCCGTCGAACGAAGCGGTCAGCCTGCCGCCCGCATCGACAATGCTGACCTCGTATTGAAATGTTTTAGCGGTTGGATATTCGTTTCGGACCTGGGTCTCGGCCGTGATCATCGCCGTTCGTTCCTTTATGTCGATGTCGGTCGGATAGATGTACACGCCAGTCGTCTTTAGATCGGAATAGAGCGGCAGCGTCTGGTAAAGTTTATTGGTGACATAGAGGTCGACGTTTTTATTGATCCCACCGTAGTTTGCATAAAAGTTGCGGTCGTTCCACTCAAATGTCGAACCGGTAGCTTTTTCTTTGTAGTCCCAGGAATTATCGATCCGTGCCGCAATTACATTGTCGCCCACGATGACAGCGTCCGAGATATCAAAACCAAATGCCATTACACCGTTCTCGCTTCGGCCGATGAATTTGCCGTTCAGGTAGAAGTCGCCTGCCTGTCGAATACCTTCAAACTCGAGAAAGATCTTTTTGTTCGAGCTATTGGCCGGCAATCGGAAATGCTTTCGATACCAGGCGATGCCGGTCGAAAGATCATGTATGTCTTTTTGAAATGCGTCGTCCTCGTTGCACGCGTGTGGCAGGGTAACGTTTTTCCAGCCGCTGTCGTCGAAGTTGGATTTGTCGGCTCCGACGGCATCACCGACCTGAAGCTTCCAATCCGAATTAAAATTGTATTCGCCGCGCGGACTTGTTTGTGTAATCTGGGCAACGCAACAAGAGACGCAGAGGATCGAAAATAAAATTGTGACAACGGTGCGGTTCATTTTGAAGGATCAGTTTCCCGGCGGTTTTACGTCCGTCGATATCGGGCTCGCCGGCACGTCGAATTTATCGATCGGGTCGGGATGCGCAGGGTCGAATGCCGGAACGCCTTTCGCAAGATATTTTGCGATGTCCAACTCGTTGGTTTTGATCCCTTCGACTATGCATTTTGCCAGCTCGTAGGCCCCATAATTATCGTGATGCGTGCCGTCACCTTGCTTAAAAAGTATTCCCGAGCCGTCTTTGCCGAGAGTTTCATAGAGGACTTTGCTCATTGCGTTAAGATCGATGAGGGGAACGTTTTCTTCACGAGCTGCCTGCCGCACTGCTTCGGGATAGTCCCCGTGTGAATTGGTGATCTTGCCGTTTGCGTCGAATGTGCGGCGTTGTACGGGCGGGATCAATACCGGATACGCGCCCTTTTTTCGGGCCGACTCTACAAAAAATTTCAGATCGGACTTAAAGGTGGTAAACGCGCCGACGCCCGGGCCTTTTTCCTTTTCATCGTTATGCGCATATTGGATCAACAGGTAATCGCCCGGTTTGATCAGGCTCAAAACCTTATCAAGACGTTTTGCGCCGAGAGAACTTCGCAGGCTTTCCCCGGACTCTGCATGATTTGCGATGGCCACACCGCCGCCAAAGAACCTTGTCAGCATCTGGCCCCAACTCGCGTAAGGCTCGAGCGGCTGATCGCAAACCGTCGAGTCTCCAAGCAAAAATATAGTTGGGACGTTTACCGGCTCGATATCGATCGAATCGATCGACGGACGCGAGTTGTTGAACTCCAGCGTCAGCTTTTCATCCCACTCCCACCATTCAGTGGTTTTTTCGCGGTCCTTAAGTTTGACCTCGCCGTCGGCTGAGATCGCGGGCGTGCGAACGTTGACGATGAACGAAGCCGTCGCAAATTTACCCTTTCGCGTTTCAATCCTTTCGAGCATCAGTCGTCGAAGCTCGGCTTTCACTGTCGTTACCGATGCATCGATTTTATTGCCAAATGTGATCGTAACTTTATAATTGCCCTCCGGGACCGCAGCCGAAAAGTAGAACGGTCTGTCGGACGAACAGAATCCCGCGGCAGTCTTACCTCCAACTGCAGAACAAGTCACGCCCGCGCTGGGCTCAAAGCCGTAGCCCTTTTCCTTACGGTAAATGTCTGTCGAACGAACCGCCACACGACCAGGTGAGGCGGTGCCCGTGCCAAACTCAAATCTCATATGAGACTGAGCTTGCGCCGCGACGACAGACATCGAAAAAATGATCCAGGTCAGATGAGGTTTAACTTTCATTTAGTAAACTGCCGTTTCCGGCGGGCCGAAATAGCTATCATCGGCGGCGCCTGAGCTCAGGACGACCTTGTCGAGGACGACGCCAGTATCAATCGCAAAAATTCTGAGCAGATGGTCACCTCTAACGAGACTTATGGGATGACCGCGACCGATCGTCGATTCGTTCAATATGTTGTATGACCATTTATTCCCGCCTACCTCAGAGTCTTTATCAAGCGTCACTATTTCCGGTGGCCGGCCATCAACGGAAAAGGCAAGACGAAGTCCGGTGCCGTAGGCTATCGGCTGAGTCGGAATTAGATAAAAATTGGGTGTGAATTCCACGTCTTTCTTTACGTGTATCCTATACTCCAGACCCGGTGCATCGTTGCGCGAGAGGGAAAATGTCCTGGCCACACTCGGGAAAACCGATACGGCATCACCTGTCTTCCCTAGGCCGCGGATAACACGCCAACCAAAGCCGCCAAGACCATTCTTTGCCTGAAAATGTTCAGCCTCGATCGAGATCTGCCCGTTCACCTCGTCGAAGCCTTTTGCGGGTCGGCTTTGTTGTTCATCCTCTGATCGCTCGTTATTCGACGGCAGAACGCTCTCCGACAGTGATGCTGGTTCGACTCCTCTTAGCGCGGAAAAGGAAAGGTCGGGCGGTGTGCTCCGCATACTCTTCCACTGTCCCGGGCCCATCTCGGGCGACATTATTAACCGCCATTTTCCGCCCGCAAGATCTGTGTTGAAATACGCTGTATCTGTCGCTATTCCAGAGTCCGCCTTAATGGCGCGGATCGCGCATGCCTTCGCCCAGGGAGGATCGGTTTCTAAATTCCGCGTCGCCATCTCCGCAGCGAAGAATCGTTGATTCGCATTTGCCGCCGAGCGAATCGGATACAAAGCGAGCTCAAAGAAAGCATCTCTTTTACCCGGCGAGATCCTTGCATAGATCGTTTCCGCCCGCTTTTGCAAGTCATCGTAATCGCGCAGCCGTGAGAGTACTTCGTTGTCGGTGAGATCGCTTTTCCGCGGGGTCTCGCCCGGTATGTACCATTGCAGTTGCTCGGGTTTTCGCTGAAAGCCAAGATGAAAATATTCGTACACCACCGAGGCTATCTCCTCGGAATCTTTGTTTCCGAATTCGCGTGCTGCCCATTCGGTTAGAAATCGGCCGATGTTATTGATGTTCCATTTTTTGGCGTCCCATGCCATCTCCAGAAATAATTCAATGCCTATCTCGCCGGGTTTGATGTCGCCGACATTTAAGATCCAAAATCGTCGCATGCCGTTCTCATACGCTTTGGACATCTCTTCCCAGATCAATGCGGGAGGGGTGCTGTTAAGCCATGTGTATGAGATAGGGCGTCCCAGATATGAGATGTGGTAGTAGACTCCGAATCCGCCTTTGCGCTTTTGTTCGTCGACACTCGGAAATTCGCGAATATAGCCGAAATTGTCGTCGGGGAATACGATCGTAACGTCTTCGGGTACCTTGAGGCCCGCACGGTAGTCGCTCAGGACTTCCTTGTACGGGCAGAAGATCTGAGGAACAGTCCTGATGTCTGGGTTTACGTACTCGCTGAGCAAAGAGCGCTGGACGGCGAAGATCTTTTCAAGAAGCGGTATGCGCTCAGCCTGACTCTTCGTTCCCTGGATCGGGCTGTCGTGAATGCCGCGCATTCCAAGTGTATAGATGTTTTCGTCGCGGCCGTTTTCCTTAACGCGCTCTTCCCAATAATTGGTCACACCGGCGGCGTTGGTCACGAAATTGTAGTCCTCCTTGTTTGCCTTCCATTCGCCCACATTGTTTCGGAGCATTGGCTCGGCGTGAGACGAACCCATAACGATCGCATAGTCGTCAGCAAGTAGGCGGTTTGCCTCGATCGCGTTGAACGGACGAGTGACCTCGTGCATTGCCGGCCAGAGCGTGTTCGCCTTAAGTCGTAAGAGCAGCTCAAAGACCTTAGCATATGTTTTTGGACCGATGTTGCTTGTTTCCGGTTCGAAGGTCTTCGCCGCCCAAGGTTCCAGGCCCCAGTCCTCATCGTTTATGAATATGCCGCGATATTTTACCGACGGTTCGCCGCCGCGTGTTGAACCGGGCGAAATAAGCAGCTTGTCTTTGTACTCAGGCGCGACATCAGCCCACCAGTACCACGGTGACACGCCGATCATGTCCGACAATTCAAAAATGCCATATGCGGTTCCGCGACGGTCGCTTCCGGCGACGACGAGCGCCGAATCAAGACCTGGGAAAGGGTTTTTGACGGTCGTGATCAGAAAGCTTTCCCACTTGTTCCGAATCCCAGAGACATCGAGCTTCTCTGTTTTTGCGAGTTTATCAATATAACCACCTTTACCCAGCGTGCCGATCAATACCGCTTGACCGCGCAAAGTTTTGATATCGTTAACGATCGCCGGCGTTTTGTGGGTGACTCGTTCGATATCCGCCGCAAGATCATCAGCGGCGATCTCCACGACCTTAAAATCGTTCGGGTCAGTAACGATCGTTGCCGCCTCGTTCCGGTAAACCAGTTTGAAGTCGCCCGGTCGATACATCGTCTTAATATTTAGAGTCTGCGACGGGACCGAAATGCACAGCACCAACAAGATCGGCGCCAATGAGACGGTCAATGCAAACTTTGATCTTGTCCGAAGCCGGCTCAAATATATTGTTGGGCGAATGCCTTTGAATGTGCTGCTCATTTCGCTTAGCTTGTAATCGCCGAGCAAATATTGTAGAAAAGACTGAAATAAGGTCCGTTAACTTTTATTCCGTTTCCAAATTCTTGAATGTGAGTTTATTTGCTTGTCGGCAATATAACAGGTCGCATTGCCAAATGCTAGTTAAGCGGTTACCTGAAGACATCGAGGGCAAAAGCATCCCGTAATAACTATATGAGAGTCGGAAGACGCGAATTCTTGAAAGGTTCGGTTTTATTGGGCTCAGCCGCGTTGCTTGCGCCCAAGAGCCTTTACTCACAGGCTGCCGAATCGAGGATCGAGATCCTTATTAACGAGCCGATCGGTACGATCAATCCAGACCTTTATAGTCATTTCGTCGAGCATCTTGGCGGCGTTGTCTACGATGGCATTTGGGTCGGTGTCGATTCCAGGATACCGAATATAAAGGGCATTCGAAAGGCCTTGGTCGAAGCACTCGCGAAAATAAAACCCGGTGTCATTCGATACCCCGGCGGCTGCTTCGCGGATCAGTACGATTGGCGCGACGGCGTCGGCCCGCGTGACAAACGCCCGACCCGCGTCAACTTCTGGGCCGATACGAATTACAAAGCGTCCGCCGACTACAAAAAACTAAAGTCCGGTCCGCAAAAATACGAACCGAATTGGTTCGGTACCGACGAGTTTATGAATTTTTGCCGGCTAGTTGGAGCGAAACCATATCTCGCGGCAAATTTGCGAAGCCTTGATGTTCGCGCCTATCTCGAATGGCTGGAATATTGTAATGCGCCGGCCGGACTGACAACGCTCTCAAATCAGCGGGCCGCGAATAACAGCGCCGATCCCTACGATGTTCAGTTTTGGGGAATCGGCAACGAATCGTGGGGCTGCGGCGGCGACTTTTTGCCTGAAGAGTACGCCGAAGAGTTTCGAAAATTTACCGCCTGGCTTCCGACCTACGGAGTAAAGCTGCAGCTCATAGGGTCTGGCCCGAATGGCGGCGATGTTGGCTGGACACGTCGATTCTTTTCAAAGCTCACAGAAAAGGGAGCAGGACAGCTCAACAAACTCTACGGCTGGGGACTTCATTATTATTCAGGCACGACCGGGAAAGGCGTCTCGAATGAATATACCGACAACGAGTGGTACGACCTCATTGCGCGCTCCGATCGGATGGAGAGTTTGATCCGCGACCACTGGCTGGCGATGGGT
>DASXPW010000220.1:0-3367 GCA_036493385.1 Pyrinomonadaceae bacterium | reverse complement strand
AAGATCAGCTTTGCGATCGAACCACCGATCGGTGACTTAGTCGTAAAGGGCAACCTTAGGAAACTGCTCGGTCGCGAATACCTCATTATGGACGGGGAAGAATGGATCGGCAACGTCGTTTATAACACCGACTTCGGTGCGGACATTGAATTGCCGTCAAGAATTCCGTTAGCCGTGCAAATCTTCATTTTTAGAGTTGCATTCAATATGTGGCAGCGAGGCGGACCGCATTAGGCTTGGCTGAATAAGAATTATCGACTATAAGAAAAAAAATGGTAGGCACTAGCAGAGTTGAACTGCTGACCCCTACCGTGTCAAGGTAGTGCTCTACCACTGAGCTAAGTGCCTACGTTTTCGCCTGTAAAACGCGAACAATTAGGATGCCAAAGGCATGTAACTGTGTCAAGCAACCGAATCGCTCCTGGATAGGGAACCGTTGCCTTAAGAAGGACGGATGGATCGCGTCGAGGATGCGGTCAAGGGCGATGTCTAGACTCGTGTCCTCTGTTGCGGTCGAAACGGAGTGGGCAGTGGTAATCGCCTTCAATTTTTGCCCCTAAACGGTCATATGAGGCCCCTGTTTGGTCATACCGTCGGCGAACCTGGGGAAGCGGTGGGGAAATTAATTGCTCTTTTTCATCTCTTTCCCGGCGGTCATTTCTATCACAGACCAGATCTGCGAAGCTGAAATAAAACCCGGCTTGTCCAGAAGAGAGAGTGTAAGCCTCTGATCTGCCTCGTCGAATTCAAACCCCATTCTTACACCGAGGGGCCCTTTTACCTCGACGTCGTCACCCTCGGGCATCTTGATGCCGAATTTACCGATACCGCTCCTGATCTTGTCGACATCGGTCCGGGTCACGCCGGAATACGTCCGCTTTTCCATTCTCTGATTCTAGCTTTTCCACGTTTGGATCGAGTTCCATTCATGCCGGGTAAACTCTAGACCGCTTGGAAATCGCTTTAGAACGTCCTGGCGAAGCAGAGTGGCGTGGTCATTCAGATATCGCTCCAGATCGTCACGGTTTTTGGCGCCGTATCGAGTTTGATAAAGCCCGCCGTCGGCATATAGGAACCCGGCGCTGACGAAAGCCCCGGTCCGCATGACTTCCGGTATATGCTGATCGCGCATATACCGCTCAAATTCGTCGGCAATGTGTTCGCCGACCCTGACTGTTACCTCATAGATGATCATGTGATTAGTTCGGCTGACAACGGAAGAACTTAGGCCACGCCCGAGCAAAACCGATGCATGGCAATGGCGACAAGCCGTGTCGTCCGATCGTCAATATCGAAATTTGGATTGACCTCGGTAAACTCGATGATCTTTGTGTTGGCAAGCGACGCCGCGTATTTCACAAGCTGAATGAATTCGCCCGCCTTAAGGCCCAATGGCGACGGCGCCGAAGTGCCGGGCGCATCGGCCATTCTTACCGCATCCAGGTCGAAGCCAAAAAATGTATTCATCGATGTGCTGTGCGCGGTAAATTTGAGCTTGATGCTCTCCTTGAGCTCGAGGTCGGCCTCGTGTCGCGAGCGCAGCAGCTCAAGGCTGATCCGGTTGACGCCGAGATCGCGGATGTATTTGAAGTATATTGGCGAGCAAAAATGCGACTGGTAAGCCGCCTCATAAAAATAGTCGGGGCGCAGGCAGTGTTCTTCGAGAAGCTGTCTATAAGGCGTACCGCTGTTGCGCGGCTGATCATCGCGGACGTCGAGATGCGAGTCGATATTGACCCCGATCCAGGCCTCGGGGCCAAACACCTCGGCCATCGAACGGCCATCCGGATACGAGATGTCATTTCCACCGCCGAGAATGATCATACGCTTGCCGTCCGACAATACTTTTTTGACGATCTCTATCTGGCGGTCATGAATTTCTTCAAGCGAGCCCGAAACGTCGGTGTCGCCCATATCAAACAGCCGTTTTCGTATGTTGTAAGGCGTGAGCTTATAAAACTGGGCCCTTATGGCGTCAGGGGCCTTGGCGGCGCCTTCGCGACCGTGGTTACGGCGCACGCCTTCGTCTTGCGGACACCCCAAAATGACGATATCCGCTTGGGAATAGTCGTTCATATCGTTAGAGACTATCTCGCCAAGCCGCGGGTCGTTCGGGTCGTTCCGCTTGAAAATGACCTCGGCCTTTGGCCGTGAGGTAAGTTCAAATATGTTGGACATTTAAGAGAATTCTATCTTATTTGAGCCGTCAAATGGAATAGGGTAGTTGATGTTCGGTAATGATACACCGGTTCTGGCAACCTCATCGTATCTATCCCATTTTTGCGTAATTGGCACCTGATTTGCTGAATATTTCGGCGTCTACGTATTTTTGACGACACGTACCAAACAAAGCTAGAGGGAAGACTATGAAGAAATCAATAATTCTGTTTGCAATAATGGCTCTCCTGTGCGGCACAATGTTTTTTGCAGCGCCGCAAACATCGATGGCCCAACGCTCGGTTTACTATCAGCGGGTTCGTCGAAATGGTCGAACGCGGTGGGTTCGCGTCAGAAAGCCAAGCTATTATCGGCGGCACCGAAACCGCATTAACATGGCGCTTGGCACGGCCGGCGGCGCGCTCGTCGGCGGCTTGATCGGCGGTCGAAAAGGTATGTTGATCGGCGCCGGCACAGGCCTTGCGGGCTCGGCGCTGTACACCTACAAGCTCAAGAAGAAAAGACGTCACTATCGTAAGGTTCGCCGCTACTAATTGGGCGACGTGAACAGGCCGTCTCAGGGCGGCCTTTTCTTTTCCGGTCGAGTGTACATCGGCCTCTTCAAAACGGTGAGATCGGAACTTCGATTAGTTGCTCTCCGATTCTGCCAGCAGCGCACCCAAGTATTTCTGCCAGGTCGATGCAATGGTATGCGTACCGTGTCCGCGAGTTTCATCAGTAGTCGGCAACAGGACAAAGCGGCCATTTTTCACGCGTTTGATCTCCTTCTCCATAAGGCCCAGCTCCGGCGGATTGACCTGATCGTCAGCCGAATTAACGGCGAGCAGATGAGTCGTGATCTTTTCAAGAATCGGCTCGGGGTTGTAGTCGCGCGACGCGTCAAACTGATAAAGCATGTCATTGGCGTCGTAACTTGTGAGCATTTGTTTTATTCGTTGGTCAAACGCAGCATCGGCGGCGGCCTTGCTCGGCATCTGCTTTTGCATCTGCAGCGGCGAGCTTGTCATCACGATCAGCGTGTACAGCGCGGTCGTGAGTCCTCGGATCGGCTCGGTCTTATAATTGCCATTTTGCCAATCGGCGTCGTTTCTTATCGGGTCAATGACCATCCGACGGAAAAAACGATTTCGGCCAGAGATCTCGATCGGAAGGCTCGCAAGCGGCATTGCCGCGTCCATAAACTCGGGAT
>DASXPW010000219.1:0-3034 GCA_036493385.1 Pyrinomonadaceae bacterium | reverse complement strand
GACCACTGACCACTGACCACTGACCACTGACCACTGACCACTGACCACTGACAAAGATATGCCAAGACGAAGAGTTGCCGGAACGAGAGACGTCCTGCCGGACCCGATCTATAACAGCGTCGCCGTTACAAAATTCATTAACGGCATGATGTGGCAGGGCAAAAAGTCTGTCGCCGAGAAGATCTTTTACGGCGCGATGGATAAATTGGCCCAGAAGACAGGCGATGAGCCGCTCAAGGCCTTCAAACGGGCCCTCGACACGGTTTCGCCGGCTTTAGAGGTCAAATCGCGGCGTATCGGCGGCGCGACCTATCAGGTACCGCTCGAAGTTACCCGCGATCGACGCAACACGCTCGCGATCCGCTGGATAGTTTCGAACGCACGCGGCCGTAGCGAGAAGACAATGGAAGACCGGCTTGTCGGCGAGCTGCTCGATTCGATAAACGGCCGCGGCGGTGCGGTGAAAAAGAAAGACGACGTTCACCGCATGGCGGAGGCCAACAAGGCCTTTGCGCACTATAGGTTTTAAGGCATTGGTAATTGTTAATTGCTCATTGTCAATTGGTTGCGTCAGAAACAATTAACAATAGCCCAATTGACGATGAACAATTGAAGAAATGGCTCAGATCAGTTTAGACAATTTCAGAAACATCGGGATCATGGCCCATATTGATGCGGGCAAGACCACGACCACTGAGCGTGTGCTATTTTACACCGGTGTTTCGCACAAGATCGGCGAAGTCCACGAAGGGACGGCGACGATGGACTGGATGGAGCAGGAACAGGAGCGCGGAATTACCATCACTTCCGCTGCAACGACCTGTTTCTGGACGCGCAATGGCGTTGAGCATCGTATCAATATCATTGATACTCCGGGCCACGTGGATTTCACGATGGAAGTTGAGCGGTCACTTCGCGTTTTAGACGGCGCAGTGGCCGTTTTTGATGGTGTGGCCGGTGTTGAGCCGCAATCCGAGACTGTCTGGCGCCAGGCCGATAAATACGGCGTTCCAAGAATTTGCTTCATTAACAAGCTCGATCGTGCGGGAGCCTCATTTGAGAGGAGTTTCAACTCGATCCTGACTCGTCTTGGGGCCGATGCCGTCGCCCTGCAGATCCCGATCGGTGAGGAAGACCGCCTTCGCGGCGTGATCGACCTGATCGCAATGAAGGGCCTCATTTGGAAGGACGAAACGAAAGGCTCGGAGTACGATGTCGTCGATATCCCGGCCGAACTCGTCGACTCGGCAAAGCAATGGCGTGAGAAACTCGTTGAGACCGTTTCAAGCATCGACGACGACCTGATGCACAAGTACCTCGAGGGCGAAGCGATCTCTGAGGATGAGATCCGCGCGGCTCTCCGCAAAGGTACCGTCGCATTGAAGATCGTACCGGTGGTCACCGGTTCCGCTTTTAAGAATAAAGGCGTTCAGACGCTGCTTGACGCAGTCGTTGATTACCTGCCTAGCCCGCTCGATATACCTGCCGTTGAAGGCGTAAATCCAAAAACAGATGAAACCGAATTAAGGCCCGCCGACCCGAAAGCACCGTTTTCAGGGCTGGTATTTAAGCTGATGGCCGACAAGCATTTAGGCCAGCTTGCCTTCGTCAGGATCTATTCCGGCACCGTAAAATCGGGCTCTTACGTTTACAACACGATCAAGAATTCTAAAGAGCGGGTCGGCCGTTTGATGCTGATGCACGCCAATAAGCGTGAAGACGTGGAAACGGCTATCGCGGGCGAGATCGTCGCCATCGGTGGTATGAAAAGCATGACTACCGGCGATACGATCTCTGACGAGACGAAACAGATCGTTCTCGAATCGATGGAGTTTCCGGACCCTGTCGTCCGCGTTGCGGTCGAGCCAAAAACGCGTGCCGACCAGGACAAAATGGGCATTGCCTTAAACCGGCTCGCGCAGGAAGACCCATCCTTTCAGGTTTCGACGGATCATGACACCGGCCAGACGATCATCGCTGGAATGGGCGAGCTTCACCTCGAGATCATCGTGGACCGCATGAAACGCGAATTCAGCGTTGAAGCGAACGTCGGTAAGCCCCAGGTTGCGTATCGCGAGACGATCACCACATCAGCACCCGGAAAAGAGATATTCAAGAAACAGTCGGGCGGTCGTGGGCAGTTTGGTCACGTCGAACTAGAGATCGAGCCGGCGCCTGGCGAAGGATACGTTTTTGAGGACAAGATCACCGGCGGGTCCATCCCAAGGCAATTCATCAAGCCCGTTTCGGAGGGGATTCGGGATGCAATGCATCGCGGAATTCTCGCCGGCTACGAGCTGGTCGATATCAAGGCAAGACTCGTATTTGGTTCGTATCACGAGGTCGACTCAGACGAGCGTTCGTTCCATATCGCCGGTTCACTCGCGTTCCAGGACGCTGTGAAAAAGGCAAAACCAGTACTGCTCGAGCCGATCATGCGTGTCGAGGTTGTAACGCCGGAGGAGTATATGGGTGCCGTCAATGGGGACCTGAACCGCCGCCGCGGCCACATCGAAAAAATGGAGCCGCGTCCGGGTAATGTTTCGGTTGTCACGGCTTTTGTGCCGCTGTCGGAGATGTTTGGCTACACGACGGACCTTCGCTCGGCTACGCAGGGACGAGCGACCTCGTCGATGCATTTCGAGCGTTACGCCGAAGCACCCAGAAACGTGGCCGAGGAAATTATCGCAAAGGTAAAGGGTGCAAGTTCTTAATTTCAGATCGCAATATTTGAAATTTAGCAGGAGAAAAGATGAGCAAAGAGAAATTTGATCGATCAAAGCCGCATGTGAACATAGGGACGATCGGGCATGTAGATCACGGTAAGACGACCTTAACGGCTGCGATCACAAAGGTTCTGGCCAAGCACAACCCGAAGATCCAGGTGCGTGCATTTGATTCGATCGACAATGCCCCTGAGGAGAAGGCGAGAGGCATCACGATCGCTACGGCGCATGTGGAGTACGAAACGGCGAATCGTCACTACGCGCATGTAGATTGCCCAGGTCATGCAGACTATGTAAAAAATATGATC
>DASXPW010000218.1:0-4257 GCA_036493385.1 Pyrinomonadaceae bacterium | reverse complement strand
AAGCTCGCCGAACAAATGCGGATCATATCGATCGACCGTACGCCGGATGGCGTTGCCATCAAGCTGGCCGGGAACGCCCGCGTCGCACCTGAACGGGTGTTGGAGACGCTCGCGGAGAGTGAAGGGTCGAGCTTTTCGCCGAGCGGCATCCTTCGTCTAGCTCTTGACGGACAGTCGCCGCTTCAATTCAGCCGGCGGGTGCTGGAACGTATCCGCACTTAATGGTTTGGTAACCGAGGCATTTGCAGTTATAGTCTCACTTTTGATCAGACTCAGGTCGTTGGGATAAACCCGAACGCACTTTTTGGCATCATAGACTGGTAATTCTACGGTAAATCATAAAAGATCAGCATCGTACGGAGTTTCGAATGAGATATTTAGCAACCGCCTTTATTTTGGCCTGCGGCCTTATGTTTGTAACGCTTCCCGCGTTTGGGCAGGAAAGCGAGGTCAAGGTCGTCGATGAGGTGGTCGCTGTCGTAAACGACGGTGTAATAACGCTTTCTGGTGTAAAACGTGAGATCAAAGACCAGGTCGACTCGTTAGTCAAGGAAGGCAAGAAACCCGAAGAGGCCCAAAAAATGGTTGACGAGAAACAGGGTGAGCTTATCGCCAATCTCATCAACGAAGAGCTGCTGATCCAAAAGGCAAAGGAAATGGGCCTCGAAAAAGATGTCGAAGCCAGCCTCAACGCTCGCATGCTCGAGATCATGAAGCAGCAGAACTTCAAGACGCTCGACCAGCTATATGAGGCGATGCGGAAAGAGGGCCTCGAGCCCGATGAGATCAGGGATATCTGGCGAAAGCAGGCCGTTCGCGATGAGGTAGTTCGTCGTGACGTCCAGGCTAAGGTCTATTGGCAGGCGACCCCGAGCGAGGTCAAGGCCTATTACGATACCCACAAAGATAAATTTACGAAAGCGGAAACCGTCACACTGAGCGACCTGTTTCTCAACTTTGCCGGGCGTGATCCTGAGACTGTAAAGGCAAAGGCGAATGACCTCGTCAAGCAGGCAAGGGGCGGCGCCGAGTTTACTAAGCTGATCATGGACAATTCGGATGACCAGGATATTGCCAAGACGAAAGGCTCGATCGGGACGTTTCCGGTCAGCCAATTTGATTCGCAATTTCCGCAATTCGGAAAAGCGATCAAGCCGCTAAAGGTCGGCGACGTTGCCGAACCGATCGCTGACGATGTTGGTGTCCATATCCTCCACATTGACGGCCGATCAGCCGCGAGCACTGAGTCGCAGTTTGACGAGGATGCCGTCCGACGGGCGATCCTCGATGAAAAATTTCCTGAGGCGCTAAAGACCTATATGGCAAAGCTCCGCGAGGACGCGTACATAAAGGTCAACGATACCTACCGTCCGATCGTCTCGCCGCTGCTCCGTGCCGACGAGAGAAAGGAGGCTGTCGTGAAGGATACGGCGCAAGATCAGGGCTCAACGCGGTCTGGCAATGGCAAGAGCTCGAAGAAGCCTAAAAACGACAAACAAAAATAATTCTCGTTTAGACAGGTCCGATCAAATGCGGCTTGATCTATTCCTCAAAGCAAGCCGGCTCGTCACCCGACGCTCTATCGCCAAACAACTATGTGACGCGGGCCGGATCAAGGTGAACGACCTCGCCGCTCGCGCGTCAAAAGAGATCAAGGTCTGCGACACGATCGAACTCAGACGCGGGAAGCACCTTACCGTCGTTCGAGTCGCAATACTCCCGCCGTCAAAGCAAGTACGTCGTGACGAAGCCGCTGATCTATTCGAGATCGTAGAAGACACACGACTAACAGACGACATCCTCTCCTGATCTGACATTTACCCCAATATTTCTTTGATCGATGCCTCGTAAGTTTCGATCTTTCGCCGCAGCTTTTTGACTTCGGGATGGTCGTCTTTATATTGGGCCCGCAGCGCTTCGAGGTTTGATTCGAGTTCGACTTTCCTGAGCATCAATTTACCGAGAGCGTCTGACAGACGGCCTGCATTCTCAGGCTTGACCGCAAGCAGCCGGTCCATTTCCGCATTTAGAAATCCGAGCTGAGAGCGGAGCTCCTTTACTTTCGGATACTGCTCGGTATAGTCCACGAGCAGAGCGTCCAGCGACGACTGAAGCTCAGTCTTTTCAAGAAGCAGATCGGCGTAAGCCGGAGTGGAGCGGATCGGCTGCGTATCAGCAACAGGCGTCGGTTTTGGGTTCGCCAATGTCTTCTGTCCGAAGCAAACCTGCGAACCGAAAAATGCGAGAGTGATAATGAGAACTAGCCTTGCAAGCATATGACCGACGAACTCCGATTTCATCTATGATCTATCATCCATTATCTATTTCGGATAGACGACAAAGCGCGACCCACTCGCTGACTACACCGCAGCGCTCTGCTCACGCAAGACCGGTACAGGAGCGTCGCATGACGTGAATTCAAGATCGGCGTCCGCCTCGACGAGCCCGTCGCCAAACGTCTCGCGGCTGACGAGCGAATTAAAGTAGACCGTGATGTTGTCGAGTATCTCGCCGGCTGAATGTGAATGGTAGAGCGTCTGTCGAAACTGCGCGCCACCGACCAGTCCCTTGGTAAATTGCCCGGCAAGCTGTTTCATCTTGCCTAGAGCGACGAGCTCGGGCATCTCGTGAAGGCATAACTCAAAGAACTCGAGCAGTACTGACTTTTTCTCTTTCAGATCGGGCTGATACGGCTCGCGGTCGTTCAGTACGTCGTCAAATTGGCGAAAGATCCACGGATTTTGCATCGCTCCGCGGCCGATCAGAATGCCATCGACGCCCGTCTCGCGCCAGCGACGCATTCCATAATCGATCGTTGTGATGTCACCGTTGCCCGAAACGGGTATCGAAACCGCATCTTTGACAGCCTGAATACGGTCCCAATTCGCGAGACCTTTATAGCCCTGATCTCGCGTGCGGCCGTGCACCTGGATATGCTCGACGCCACACTGTTCGGCCATCTTCGCGATGTCGACGACGTTGATCGAAGATTCGGTGTATCCGGTTCGCACCTTTAACGTCAGCGGAATAGAGATCGCACGTTTGATCTCTTTCAGTATCGTTTCCAAAAGCTGCGGATCGCGCAACAGGCCTGAGCCGCCGCCGTTTTTTACGACCTTCGGCGCCGGACAGCCGCAGTTGACGTCCAAAATATCGGCGCCGACCTCCTCGGCCATCTCGGCGCCCATCGCCATTCGCTCGGCCCGACCGCCAAAGATCTGGACAGCAAACGGCCGCTCCTCTTCGGCAAAACGCATCTGCCGCTTCGATTTCGGATTGCCGCGCGTCAGTCCCTCGACCGAAATGAATTCCGAAACGACCAGCCCGACACCGCCCCGCCGCTTGATCAGCCGGCGAAAGATGTAATCGGTCACCCCCGCCATCGGCGATAATATCAACGGCGGATCGATCGGGATATTTCGGATGTTAAAAGCTCTCATTTCAAGCCTTTTTGAAGTTTACTATAAACCGGCCGGTTGCCTTGAACCAACGCAGGCTCGCACCAGCTTGACAGGCTGTATCCGCAAAAAAAAGGCCCTCCGAAGACTCGGAAGGCCATAGAAGCAATCAAATGCCTAAATTTATCCGTTTCCGCTAGAAATCCCAGCGGAGCGCAAATTGAATCTCTCTTGGCGCGCTTGCGGAAGCCGTAATTCGACCGAATGTCGAAGAGTTAATGTTCGCACTCGGGTTAGCGAAGAAGTTCTGATTGAATGCGTTAAATGAGTCGGCGCGGAGCTGTATCCGCTGGCCTTCCCATGGCAGCGCAAAGTTCTTCGCAAGCCCAAGGTCCGTATTCCAGAACGACGGCCCGCGCAACGTATTGCGTTGACCGATCGTACCTGGTTGCGGATTGACAAAACCGAGGTCCGACGCGCTTCCAGAGAAGAAGGTCACGTTCGGGCCGGTTGTGTTTACAGCTCCAATGGGGGCCGGTCCGGTTTGAACCGCCGGGCTGTCGAATACAAAGCCCACCGGGAATGAACCCGTCGTCGTACTGAACGGCAAACCGGAACGCGCAGTGACGATGCCGGAGACCTGCCAGCCGCCGATGATCTCGTTCACCCATCCGGCGGCACCTGCGCCCAGCCATTTTCCACGACCGAACGGAAGCTCGACGACAGCATTTGCGTTGAACAAATGTCTGATGTCGAAATCCGACGGCCCAAAGCACGCATTCAGATCGCGAAGGTCGCATATCAAGCCGCCGAAGACCGTGTTAGCGACGCTCGAGTTGTTGTCCTTTGAGAACGAGTA
>DASXPW010000217.1:0-5744 GCA_036493385.1 Pyrinomonadaceae bacterium | reverse complement strand
TCGGGTCGAACAGTTACGAAGAAACGGCAAATTCAGATGTGGTGATCATCACTGCCGGGCTACCGCGAAAACCCGGAATGAGCCGCGACGATCTGTTGAAAACAAATTCTGAGATCGTGAGCAATGTAACTGAGCAGGTTGCAAAATATTCGCCGAATGCTTTTTTGATCATCGTCTCGAATCCGCTCGACGCAATGGCCCAGGTTGCATTCCGGAAGTCGGGCTTTCCAAAGAATCGCGTAATGGGCATGGCCGGCGTTTTGGATTCGGCGCGTATGCGATGCTTCCTTGCCGAAGCGCTGAACGTCTCGGTCGAAAACGTGAATGCGTTCGTCCTGGGCGGTCACGGCGATACGATGGTGCCACTCCTACGTTACTCGACATGTGCGGGGATTCCGGTAACCGAGCTGCTGCCAAAAGATCAGCTCGACGCCATTCTCAAGCGGACCGCTAACGGCGGCGCCGAGATCGTCGGCTTGCTGAAAACCGGATCGGCGTTTTACGCACCAAGCCTCGGCGCGGTCGAGATGGCCGAGTCGATCCTCAAAGACAAGAAAAAGATCCTTCCCTGCGCGGTCTTTCTCGAGGGCGAATATGGCGTCAGCAACCTCTTTGTCGGCGTCCCAGTGAAGCTTGGCAAAAACGGTGTCGAACAGATCATCGAGATCAACCTGACAAATGACGAGCGGGCGGCCCTTCAAAAAAGCGCGGCGGCCGTACAGGAGCTGATCGATGTATTGGGAATCTAAAAGCGGTTTGATCTGAGCCCACCGCTAAATTTTGAATGAGAGGGCGAAGTGAGAGCTTCGCCTTTATCATTGCTCGATGGTCTTTAGATTTGCCTGTTTGAGCTTTTCATTCAGGGCTGGAATATCTTTTGTCTTAATTTCCGCCCAGGTCCGTTGTGCTCGGGCAAGAGCAGCATTGAGCGCCGTAAGGTCGCGAACTGCCTGCGTTGTTGGCGCCGCGTCCGGTTCCTGAAGCAAGTCAAGCATCGAGGCAAAGGAGCCCGAGAGGCGCCCAAGCGGCAACTCTGAAACAGGCGTCGGTTCGGCACCCGCTGGGGCAGCACCGCGCCGCCCTCCGCCCGTTCCGTTTAGCTGCGCGATCTTTTGCATCAACGCCTGAACGTCGCTTGCGACCGCTTGATTATTCCGGACTGAATTAAGCTGCGCGGTAAGCCTGCGAACTTCATCAGACATCTGAGAGGCTGTCTCGATGGCCTTATAAGCTTGCATCGAAAGCACGTACTGCTGCTGCAAACCGGCCGTTGTCGTCGTCACCCGCGGATCCATTCGCACTGCGAGCGGCTGCGTGTAGGTTTTGCCGTTCACGGTCAACCGAACGGTGTACTTCCCTGGCATCGCCAATGGACCCTGCGGCACGAAAGGCGTGTTCTTGTAGATAGCCGATATCGGCAGATCATAACTGTCGGAAGGTGGATTTGGAAATCTCAGGTCCCAAACAAACCGCTGCATGCCCGGCTCGTTCCCGAGAGGCTGAAACGGCCGGAGCCAATAGGTCGGAAACCGGAGTGTGTCGATGTCGACCTTTAGCGGCTTATCGTCGCTTGAAAATTTTCGTACCAACTTACCGCTTGCATCCAGGATCTCGAGCGTGACCGGCGACGATGATCGCGACTGCAAATAGTAGTCGATAATCGCGCCATCTGGCGGATTTTCTCCGGCCGGTTCCTCGGGCGGGAAAGGCGTGTCGGTGTGAACGCTGCGTCGAACACGCATCGCGGTCTGCGGAGTAAAAAGGTACGCTTCCAACGAGCCCGGCACCTGACCAAGCTGACGAAGCGGCGTAAGATCGTCCAGGATCCAGATCGAGCGACCGTGTGTTCCCGCTACCAGATCGTCGTCGTGTATGACAATATCGCGGATCGATGTAGCCGGCATATTAAGACGAAGGGGCTGCCAGTTTTCACCGTCGTCGAGCGAAAAATAGACCGCCTGTTCGGTGCCGCAATATAGAAGACCTTTGCGGACAGGGTCTTCGCGGACGGCATTTACGATGCCGCCTTCCGGCAGGCCCTTGACGATCTCCTTCCAAGTTTTGCCGCCGTCATGCGTGCGCAAAATGTGCGGCCTGAGGTCATCGAGGCGGAACGTGTTGATCGCTGCGTAGGCCGTGTTGGCATCAAAGCGGCCGGCGTCTATTAGCGACACTTTTGCCCATGACTTGAGCTGCGGAGGCGTCACATTCTGCCAGAACTTGCCGCCGTTTCGCGTTACGTGGATGAGCCCGTCGTCGGTCCCCGCCCAGATCGTGTTCACATCCTTGTACGAAGGTGCGACGGTGTAGATGACGCCGCGTCGCGGCATCGACTCCATGTCTTTGGTCCGGTAGACGCCTACATTTTCGGGCACGTCCCATTTCTCACGCGACAGGTCAGGGCTGATCACCGACCAGCTACGCCCGCCGTCCGTCGTTTTGAAAAGCACATTGCCGGCAAAATAGAGTGTGTTTGGAGCGACCGGCGAAAAGATGACGGGCTCGGTCCGCAAGAACCGGTATTTCCCTGTCCGGACGGCCTCGGGCATGATGTTCTGGACCTGACCGGTCCGCTTGTCGAATCTCGTCAGCTTGCCGCCGTAGATAAAGTTAGGATTTAACGGATCGGGCGCGGCGTAGCCATACTCTTCGAGCCCGACCGTCCGCCAATCGCGTGCGGTGATCTCGCCCGCGTCGCCGCGCGACGAAACGCCGACGGAACCGCTCTCCTGCTGGCCGCCGTAAACCCAGTAGGGAAATTGATTGTCGGTAGCGATGTGATAAAGCTGCGCCGTCGGCTGGTTATACCAGCTCGACCACGTCTGGCCGCCGTTGACGCTGATAGTGGCACCCTGATCGACGCCAAAGATCATGATGTTCGGGCTTTCAGGGTTGATCCAAAGCCGATGATAGTCGTCGCCGCCCGGTGCCCCTTTAAACCCGACGAATGTCCGACCGCCGTCGGTCGATTTGTACGAGGCAGTGTTGGCGACAATCACCGTGTCGGGGTCGTTTGGCATTACCCTGAGTTCTCCGAAGTCGCTGCCGCGGCCCCAGAGACGCGGGTCGGTGTTGACCAGACGCCAGGATTCGCCGGCGTCGTTCGAGACATAAATACCAGCGCGGCCCGTGCGGGCATCGACCGTGGCGTACAAACGCCGAGGGTCGCTGCGGGCGATGGAGAAGCCAATTCGACCGAGACCTTGTTCGATCGTCGGCAACCCGTTGGTTAGTCGGCGCCAATTATTTCCGCCATCCGTCGATTTAAAAAGGCCGCTCGTCTTTCCCTGCCACGCCCCGTTTTCCCACGGTCCCTCGCGACCGGCCCACATATCCGCATAGATCGTCTTGCTATCGTGAGGGTCGATCTCGACCTGAAATGCACCCGTGTCCTGATCGATGTAGAGCACCTTCTGAAACGTTCGGCCGCCGTCGGTGGAGCGATAGACGCCGCGTTCCTCGTTTGGGCCATAAGGATGCCCAAGAACAGCGACGAAAAGCCGGTTTTCGTTACTCGGGTCGACCGCGATCGAAGCGATCTGCTGGCCGTCCCGCAGGCCAAGATGCTCCCACGTCTTTCCCGCATCAACCGATTTGTACATACCGTCGCCGGTCGAGAGGTCAGGCCGCTGCAGGCCCTCGCCGCTGCCGACGTAGATCACATTCGGATTTGAAGGCGCTATAGCCAGATCACCGATCGAGCCCGTCGGCTGATCGTCAAAGATCGGCTGCCAGGTGCGGCCCGCGTCCGTTGTTTTCCAGACGCCTCCATTGTTGACGCCCATATAGAAAACATTTGGCTGCGACGGGACGCCGGATACGCCGACCGTCCGACCGGCGCGAAACGGCCCGATCATCCGCCAATGCATGCTCTGGTACATCGACGGGCTGACCGGCTGGCTAAATGCTGACGCAGCAAAAAAGACTCCGATAGTTGTGGCAAAGACGGTGCGGAACAATCCTGGCATTCGAATCTCCAATTTTCGCGGAAAACTTAGATCTGAGGGATCGAACTAAATATAAAGCAAATCGAGGCAGGAAATAAAACGCAGCCGGCTGAGGAGGCCGTCCCCCAACGCCTCCCCGGTCCCGGGTACCACCGTACCAAGGTGTACCAGACCGTACTCGCGTACCGGTTCTCTGCTGGCGGTGCAGTTTGTCCTGAACGAGCAACGACGTGAAGCCTATACAAACAAAAACGGCTGCCATTTCTGACAGCCGTTTTTCATTAAACCTGTAAGTTTCCTATGCCAGTTCGATCCTGTTGCCGTTTAGGAACAAAAGGGCCTCTCCACCGCCCCCATGCTTGGGCTTATCTCCACCATTTTTTGGCGGATTATTCTTGCCGCCAGGGTTGATCACAGGCGGCTTTGGCTTCGGTGGTGGCTTCTTAGGGTCCTGACCGCGCTGCGCTATCGAGGCGACGGAGAGACCGCCGACCAAGACCATCGCAAACAAAATTTTCTTTATTACCTTTCTCACTTTTCATTTCCTCTACGCTTAAATTTCGCGTATCGGGGAAAGCGGGAGACCGCGTTCGCGCTTATATTATGCAACCGCGATGCCACGGATAGGTCTTTGACGCATATGCCCGTAGATTGGTTCGAAAACATAATATAGCCATCCTCGGGTCCTTACAAATCTTTACGATTTCCGTTACATTTATACGAAATCGTGAATAAGCTCGAATTCCGCAGAATCCGCATGCCGGCGCTCAGCCAGCAAGTCGTTGAAATGCAATAATTAAGTAATGGCTGCCGAAACCCTTCAAAATGACCGGATCAGGTCGCTACTTGTGATGCTTGCGACCGCCGCAACGATAGTATTCAATGCTTTAGCCGCGACGGGATTCATTAGCGGCATCACGCCAAAGGAGATATCAGACCGGTACCCGACCGTCCTGACGCCGGCCGGCTACGCCTTTTCGATCTGGACATTGATCTATCTCTGTCTCGCTATTTTTTCGGTTATGCAGGTCCTGCCGAGGAATTACGAGCGGTTTGCCGGCATCCGAACGCTTTATATAGTTACCTGCGTGCTGAACTGCGGCTGGATCTTCTTTTGGCATCACGATCATCCGGTGATCTGCCTGTTCGTCATCGCTCTATTGGCTGCCACGCTGGTTTTTCTGCTTGTTCGATCGCATTCCATCGGTTCACGTATCGTGAAAATGACATTTGGCCTCTATGCGGGTTGGGTAACGGTCGCAGCGATGGTAAACCTTTTTGTAGTATTCGATGTCATCGGAATGGGCCAACGGACCGACCTGTTGACTGTTTTGGGAGTTATTGCGATCGTCATCGCATCGGCAATCGGGCTCTACGTCGCGCTAAAACTTAAGAACTACATATACCCGCTGGCCGTTGCATGGGCGCTAACCGCGATCGCAATAAACCAGGGAGCCAATACAGCTATTGTCGTGGCCTGTGCGATCGGCGTGATCGTCACCTTGCTTGCGGCCCTCAGTTTTGTCATCTACCTGCCCCTTTCCAATATCCCACGAGGTGGTGATGAACAGCGGTAAGGTCTGCGTGTCCGTCTGCGCAGAGACGCTGCCAATTATGCTCGACAGGGCTCGCCAGTCGGGTTCGCAGGCGGATATTGTCGAACTACGGCTCGACGGTCTCACGCCTGAGGAACTGGATAGGTTTGCCTTGTCTGCCGGTCGGTTCATTTTGACCCTGCGGCCGACCGAGCAAGGCGGAAATAGCAGGCTGTCGCCTGATGAAAGAAAACGGTTTTGG
>DASXPW010000216.1:0-8122 GCA_036493385.1 Pyrinomonadaceae bacterium | reverse complement strand
CGTGAGACAAGGCCTATTTTGTGGCCGTAAGCCGCCTGTTTTCAATAGTTTCTGTGCCTCAGAGAATTCTGGGACAAGGCTGGGGCAAGGGCGAGACAAACTTGGGACAGATTTGGCAAAAAATCCGTGTGCGAGCCTGTGGAAAACTGGTTCGCACACCAGTCATTTTGTCCATTCGCCGGCGATGTGGGCGTCGACCTTGATGGGGACTTTTGAGATGTATTCGGCACCGGCGCGGTTCATGGCCGAAGTTAGCTTTTCCGCTGCCGATCCCGCTTCGGACGTCTCGCACTCGACAACGATCTCGTCGTGGACGATGTTGACGAGCCGGGCCGAGGTGCCGCGGATGTCGTCATGCAGAAGGCGCAGCGCACGCTTTAAAATGTCCGCCGATGTGCCCTGAATAGGCATATTTACGCCGTATCGTTTGGCGCTTGCTACTTGTTGCCGGTCGCTCTCGTCAAACCGGAGCCTTAGAAGTCGCCCGGCGGCCGTTCGGGCGGTCCGGTCCGCTATTACCTTGCGGCCCGAATCGCGAAGGTAACCATCGAGGCCCGAAAACGTCCCAAAATATCGCCGCATGATGTTCTCGGCCTCGGTCTGCGAAAGGCCGGTCATCATCGCAAACCGCGAGGCGCCGACGCCGTAAACCATGCCGAAATTTAGCCGCTTGGCAAACGAACGCTGGTCCTCGGTTACGTCAGCAGGCTTGCAGCCGAACACCAGCGCGGCTGTCGCCGCGTGAAAATCGGCCCCGCTGACAAATGCGTCGATGAATTTGCGATCGTCCGAAAAATCGGCCAATATTCGCAGCTCGATCTGCGAATAGTCGGCGATCACGAGCTTTCGGCCTTCGGGAGCGCGGAAACAGCGGCGATATTCCTCTTCGTGTGGAATCTGCTGCAGGTTCGGATTAGAGCAGGAAAAACGGCCCGTCGGAGCGCCGATCTGACGAAAATCCGCGTGAATACGGTCCGTCTGCGGCTCGATAAACTCGAGGATGTTCTCGCCAAAGCTCGATAGAGACTTGGCAACGCCGCGATATTCGAGCAGCTTGCCGACGACCGGATATTCGGCCGCCAGTGGCTGCAATTGCCACGCTCGTGTCGTCTCCGGCATTGGGACGCCGAGACCGGTAAGCGCTTCTGCGACCTGCACTTGCGAGTCAAGATTGATCTCGGCCCGGCCAAACAGCGACGCCTGGGCGACGCCTGCCGAGAGCATCTCCTGCAACTGGTCGGCAACAACCGACTGGGCTTTGCGGACCTGCTCGAGCTTTGCCCGCCAACGAGTCGCGTCGAGGTAGACGCCGTTCAGCTCCATCTCGGCGATGGGCATCACGCACTGGTTCTCAAGTTCGGCGACCGCCATCAGCCCATCGGCCGTAAGTCGCTCAACGAGCTGCGCTTGCAGGTCGAGCATGATCGCGGCGTCGCGAGCGGCGTACTCGATCTGCGATGAGGACAATTCGGCGGCCGACCAATCGCTTAGCTGCTCGGTCTTGTCCATCTCGGTCCCGAGGAAAAACTGAGAAACGTCAGCCAGGCCGTGCCGCCGGTCAGTCTCACCGGCCGAGATCAACTGGCTCGCGAGGTAGGTATCAAAGACGCCGCCAACCTCGCTCCCGAGATGATGACGGACCCATTTCGCGTCGAATTTAGCGTTGTGAGCTACCTTGCGGGGCGATTCGGCGGCTAGCAGAGACCGGAGCGGTGCGACCTCCGCCGATGTTTTGATATCGCCGGATTGGGCCAGCGGCCGGAGATCGATCACGACCGTGTTCTTTCCGCCGCTGAGCTGAACGAGCCGCAACTCGCCCTTATAGGGATCAAGCTCGGTCGTCTCAGTGTCAAAACCAAGGGCCGGAAGGCGTTCCAGCTCGGCGCAGGTCTCGGCCAGAGCCTGCGGGTCGCGAACCAATCGAAAATAGATCTCCATAGCCGGGCTACTAAAATTTCGATTGTAACCGCCGGCAGGGGCAATTCATAATTAAGGAGGAAAACGGATAAATTCGATTTACGGTTCGTGAAAATTTGTTTATACTTACCTCAGTTTGCCGAGATCATTGTTATTTTGGCTGCCAAGCAAGCGTTGTAAGTTCTTGCGGATGTGCCGGTTATAAACCGGACAAGAGATTTTTGAGGGTTGAGCACATCTTCTTTTGAGATAAGTGCTCCCCCGGCCCGACCGCTGGGCCACGAGATCTTGCGTGAAGCAATTATATAGAATTACCCACGATCATCTTCGCGGGCATGACGATAAAATAAATTCACTCACGAACTCCGCTTCAAAAAGCGACCCCAGGCTGTTTTTCCGCCTTTGATCCGCCGGCTCGAAATCGCTTGCCAATCAGACCTCAGATCTCACTCGGCAACCGAGGAAAACTATTTTTGTATGTCAAAAGAATTGATCATCAGCGTCAATGGACGCGAAAAAAAGATCGCACTGCTCGACAATGGTCGGGTAAGCGAATTTTACATCGAGCGCGGCGATGAAAACTCGGGCGTAGTTGGAAATATTTACAAGGGCCGTGTGATGCGTGTGCTTCCCGGTATGCAGTCGGCATTTGTCGAGATCGGGCTTGAACGCGATGCCTTTTTGTACGTCTCAGACTTTTTCGATGAAGAGGAAGAGATCGAGCGTATCGTTATGGAGAAATCCAAAAAGACGCCCGCAGACGAGGCCAAACGCGAGGCCGTCGCCTCGGTCGAGCGTGCCCGCATCGCGCGCGAAAAACAGATGGAGGCCGCACAGGAGATCGCCGAGCCGCTGGCCGAGGCGGTTTCCGGCGAACATGCAGAGCCGCTGACGCCGATCGAGCAGGCAATTGCCGTCGAACAGGAACCCGAAAAATCTCCGCGTGGACGCAGAGGCGGCCGCGGCGGCCGGAATCAAAAAGAGGCGGATGTCGCGGTCAAAATGCAAATGGACGTGATGCCTGAGGCTCACCCGGAGGAGCCGATCTTCGAATTCGAAGACTCGGGCTTTGAACGGGTCGTCGACGACGAAGAAACGGGCGAAATGTTTAAGGACGCCTTTTTGCAGGAAGCCATCGTAGACAAGGTTCGAGCGGTGGAATTCGATATGGAAAGTACGGGCGTCGCGGAGGTGGGCTCGCTGCTTGACGAAGTAGGTTCGGCGCCGAGCGGATTTGAGCGTGTCGCCGACGAGGATGAGATGCAGACGGTCGAGACATCCGCTAAGGGCCGAGGCCGTTCGAAGGGTAGTAAAACGGCAAAGGCGGCGACCGAACCTAAAAAGAAAACCACGGGAAAGACACCATCTAAAAGCAAGTCAAAAGCCGGAGCAAAGGCCAAGACGGAGAAAGCGTCTGAGGCTTCTTCCGCTGAAACTTTGCCTGACGCCGAGGCGAACGAAAAGCCCGCATCCGAAGTTGAATTCATGGCCGTGCGACGCGGCGGACGCGGGCGTCGACGGGGCGGAAGACGTAAGCAAGAGAATACTGAGGAACGATCTGAAACCCTTGAGGCTGACGAGGCGGGGCACGATGAAAGCGAACCGGCTGAAGCCGGTTCCGTCGAGACAAACGGTGCGTTGTCGGCGGCACCCGAGGTCGAGGCAGTTGCCGCCGATGTGCCCGCTGTCGGCCGGACAGACGGGCGCGAACGCAATGACCGCGGACGACGTAATGACCGAGGCGGCCGCGGCCGCAACGATCGCGGTGATCGACGGGATAGGCCGTCTCAACCAACGATCTCGGACCTCCTTCGCGAGGGACAAGAGATCCTGGTTCAGATCGCTAAGGAACCTATCGCGCGAAAGGGCGCGCGGATCACGTCGCACATCGCTCTGCCGGGCCGATATCTCGTTTACATGCCGACTATTGAGCATCTCGGTGTGTCGCGAAAGATCGAATCGTCGAATGAGCGCGGGCGGCTGCGGACGTTGATCCAAAAGATCAGGCAGGACAAAGATATCCCTTCGGGCGGCTTTATTGTCCGAACGGCCGGTGTGGGCATCTCGGAAGAGGATCTGCGAAACGACGGCAAATATCTTGTTCGCACATGGCTGGATATAAAAAAGAATTCGGAAAAAGCCAAGTCGCCTGCAATGGTCCATCAGGATCTGGATCTCGTTCAGCGGATCTTGCGGGACCAGTTATCGGATGACTTTACCGCGATACGCGTCGACAGCGAGGATGAGTATTTACGGACGGTCGAGTTCGTCAATCGCATGGCACCGCGGATGGTCAAACGCGTCAAGCTCTACACCCGCGACGAGCCGATCCTCGAGGCCTATAACGTCCAGGAAGAGATCGATAAGGCCCTCAAGCCTCGCGTCTGGCTGAAATCCGGCGGCTATCTCGTCATCAATCAAACCGAGGCCCTGGTTGCGATCGACGTGAACACCGGAAAATTCGTCGGTAAAGGAAATGCCCGTCTCGAAGACACGATCACAAAGACGAATCTCGAAGCCGTGGACGAGATCGCGCGTCAGATCCGCCTCCGTGATCTGGGCGGCATCATCGTGCTTGACCTGATCGATATGGAGGACCGCCGCAATCGGCAAAAGGTTTCTCAAGCCCTGCAGGAGGCGCTTGCCGACGACAAATCGCCGACCAAGGTCCTGTCGTTCAATGATTTTGGACTCATAATCATGACCCGCAAGCGGGTTAAGCAATCGCTCGAGCGCACGATGTGCTCCCCGTGCGAGTATTGCGAAGGCGCAGGTTGGGTCAAGTCAGCAGCGACGGTCTGTTACGAGATCCTGGCCGAAGCCCGTCGGCTTTCAAAACAGGTGGAAGATATTCGTCACACGACGCTGCGGGTTCACCCGGACGTTGCCAAGGCGCTTGGTAGCACCGAGCGCTCGGTGCTCGACGAGATCGAGACCTATCTGGGCAATCTCGACCTGAATGCGGACCGGTCGATACATCAGGCGCAATTCGATTTCGCGTTCATTTAGATCTTTGGAAAATATCTTAGGGAACCATTGCGCGTTTATTTCGGCTGCCGATCGTAGACGCGCAATAGACAACGGTCGCTATTCAGCCAGATTGGTTTGCTGAAGGATCTTTTTGAACCTCGGGTCGCCTTGCAGCGATTCGAATTCGGGAGCGGCCTTGACCCAAGCGGTCCACGGATGATGCTCATCTAACGACCTCTGCAGCCAATAGATCGCATTGTCGCTATCGCCGACGTAGGTTGCCAGGTATGCCATGTTGTGCGGATTGGTTTTTTCGGGATTGTTTCGCCACTGAAAGAGCAGTGTATTTATCACGTCCGCGGGCTTCGACGTTCTGGCCTTATCTCTCAGGGTTCCGGCGAGCTCGCCGTTACCATCGAGTTCGAGTCCGCGGACCATGTGATCGATCGACTCGGCCTTGCGGCCTTCCTGCCATAGAGAGCGCGAAAGCATCCAGTGGGCCGCACCGAACTGATCACTGATAGCCAGGGTTTTCTGGAATTGGTTATCAGCAGAAGCAAAATCCTTTTTGCAAAAATATGCCATTCCCAGATCTAAATTCGCGGCCAATGAAAGCGGATCGAGCGCGACCGCTCTTTCGATCGCACTGATCGACTCATCAAACTTCGCGACCTTCATCAAAAGCATCCCGTACCGCGCCCATGCCGATGCAGAATTTGGTGACGATTCTGTCGCACGACGCAGCGAGTCTTCAGCCCCGGCCCAGTCCCAGTCGTAATTCATCTGAACGTTGCCGAGGGTCGAAAGAGCTTCCGAGGAATCAGGTTTAAGGAGCAGGGCGTGATGAAGTGACTCTTTGGCTTGTGAGACGATGTTTGGCGTAACTTCGATATTCAGATCATATAGAAGCAGTTGGGCATCGGCTATACCGCTGTAGGCTTCGGAAAACTTCGGATCGAGAGCCGCCGCTTCCTGAAAATAACCCATTGCTTTTCGGAGTGAATCCTCGTCGCGCTTAGCCCAAAAATACCGGCCCTTTAAGTAGGCTTCGTATGCTTCGGGTATCGCAGTAGGCGCACTTGCAAGAAGTTGCTTTTGCTCGCTTCGGTCCAATGAACTCGCAACGGTCGATGAAATATTGTCCTGAAGATCAAGAATATGATCATCCTGTCCGTCAAATTGGCCGGACCAGAGCTGTTTGCCGCCATTGACAGCTATCAATTGAAGAGTGACCCGGATGCGATCGCCCTCCTGTTGTACCTGCCCCTGGAGAACGGCATCTACATTCAGCTTTGACCCGATCTGCACTGCATCGATGTCATCGCCAACAAATCGGGCAACCGCGTTTGTCGGCCGAACGGCAACATTCTTCATGCTGCCAAGCCGAGTGATCAATGAATCCGTGATCCGCATCCGAAGGTCCTCGTCATTACGGTTTTGCAAGAACGAGTGAAGGGGCAGGACGGCAAGAGACTTGATCGAAGGATTCGTCACCTGCGCCGAGCCGCGGTCCCAGACCAAAACGCCGCCCCCAAGCAGCAGCGAAAAAGCGATGACGATCAGGGTCGCGGTCGTCGTCCGCGAGATCGATCGTTCGAAGAGCTTTCGTCGACCCGCGGTTCTCTGGCCCGCGTCAGCATCCTCATGGATCTCGATCGTCGTTTGGGTCAGCCCATGGCGTTCGAGAATGATCTCAGCGTTCGGTACTTCGTGGACCTCACTTGCGAACCGATAACCGCGCCGGGGAACTGTCTTGATAAGGTCCGATTCGCCGTAGTCTTTGAAGGCTTTTCTGAGGAGATAGATGTTGTGTGTGAGGTTGGTTTCTTCGACAAACGCGTCCTTCCATACCTCTTGCCAGATCTCGTCTTTTGAGACCACCTGACCCTGCCGTTCGACGAGGACACATAGCAGATCGACGGCCTTAAGCGGCAGCGCTATCGGTTCTGCACCTAGCCAAAGCAGCTTTCTATCGATATCAAGACGGAATTTGCCAAATTCCCGCAAAGCACTGTGTTTATTGATCATATCGCCTCTTGAGACAAAACTCATAAATAAATCAGAAAGAAGTCAAGACTCCCATCCGACCCTCGGAGTTAAATCTCTGCACTCAACCTACAACTAGTTGAGGCGGCCCTTGACTAAAGCATCAGTTGGCAAACTCAGGTGTTTTGGTCAAGGCCGATTGTAGACGAAAAGATGACGCGCGCCAAGAAAATTCTGATCACGACCGAGAGCCACGAGGTTTTCACGCTTCACATAAACGCGAAAAATGGAGCGATCGGCTTCTGCGATAAATGCGAGGACAAGGTTGAAATACTGTCTCTCGAACAAGCTGTTTTACAAACCGGCATTCACACGCGCGATATCGTACGGCTTGTCGATTCCCAGCAAATACATGCCATCGAAACAAACTCGGGTCACTATTTGATCTGCTCGGTTTCCGCCGCGAACTATGTGCATGAGGGTAATACGAGGGAAGGAAGTTAAATCAAATATGAACCTGGACGGATACGAACAAGAAGTCGCGGCCTGCGAATCAGCATTCAAGAGACGCAGGAACACTAGTAATTGCGGCGTCTGGTCCGCTTCCCGAATTCTGAATGCGACGTGTTGGAGAGGCGGCGGTCCCATCTTGTCGAAAAAGCAGCTACGGTCTGCTGATTTTCAATAATCACTAGCAAGGCAAAATGATCCTGATTTTGCCCTGTTTGGCCTTAAGGAAATGAGATAACGGGCACGGAGCTGCCCTAAATGGAGGAATTGAAAATGGAAACGACGGAAATTAACATCGCCAATTCAGTCGGAAATAGTGGCGGGAACAGGGCGACCGATATAGCAACGGTTCAGTTTTTAATAAACACAGCGCGAGCGCGCATGAACCAGCCCTTAATAACGTTGGATTGCAGTATCGGGAATGAGACTATCGGCGCAATAAGCGATTTTCAGCAAAAATCGTTTGGATCGGCCGATGGACGCGTCGACGTGAACGGGCGAAGTTTTCGAAGGCTTCGTGAAATCTATGTCGAGCCGAAGCACATTAATCCTACTAAGACATACCAAACAGGGAAGAACAATAAGTACAGGGTAACGGTCGGCGCCGACGGAAGAATTTTTGTTCAGCCGAATGACTGGCTCAGCAAATATTCGGCCGCTATCTACGGAAATTACTACGAGATCTTCGCTTTCGGCCGGCTGACGAATGGTGAAATGCGGTTCATAACGAATAGGAACC
>DASXPW010000215.1:0-6025 GCA_036493385.1 Pyrinomonadaceae bacterium | reverse complement strand
TTTCAATATCCATATGCGATCCAGGGCAATCTCGCGATCGAGCAGATGATCGGCAAAGACATGTCTATTTCAGCGACGTTCATTACAAACAACGGTCGCCATCTCGCTCATCCGCAGGACGTTAACATCGTCGATACTTCGGCCCTTGTCGAAAATTTCCGTAGGTTTGCGGGACGCGCACCGACCAGTCTTACAGAAGCGGGGTTCTTTTCACTGCCAACAACTTGCGCGAACCCCGCCTTGTGTCCGCCAGGATGGACAGTGGTCGTTCCCGGGCTTATTGGGATCAACGGCCTCGGCCAGAAAGTCATCAGTCCGATCGCCGCCGACTACTTCCGAAAGCTGGGACCGAATTACTTCTTTGTCCAGGCTCTTACGGGCATCAACAAGGCGACCTTTGACTCTCTGATCGCGGGCTCTCTCCGCGCACCCGGGCCGATCAACCCGTATGCAGACGTGAACGCGCAGCTCTCCGACGGCACGTCAAGTTACAACGCGATGAACCTAGAATGGAAAAAGCGTTTCTCGACCAACATTCAGTTTCTCGCCTCGTATACATGGTCACATTCGATCGATGAGTCGTCGGACCTTCAGACGTTGCTCAAACCCCAGGACAATACCAACTTTGCGGCCGAGCGGTCCGATTCGCTGTTTGACCAGCGGCACCGTTTTGTCTTTAGCGGCGTCTTTAACTCGCCGGAATCATGGCGTCACGCCGACGCGTTTCGCAAATTCCTTTACGGTTTCTCGGTCGCGCCCATCCTCGAGTTGAGCTCGGGCCGTCCGTTCAATATCCTTGCGGTCGGCGATGCAAACGGCGATTTTCAAAGTACGAACGAACGGCCCAGCGTCCTTTCCGACGGCACTCTTTGCCAAACCGGCGTTGACCCGAACTGCCAGACGGGCGTGTTTCCCGCTGATGGAACGCTCGGGCGCAATATGGGCATCACGCACTCGTACGAGTCGCTCGATATGCGACTGACGCGACGGATCAGATTTAGCGAGAGGATAAATCTCGACATCATTGCCGAGGGCTTTAACCTGTTCAACCATTTCAATGAGGCGGCGGCAAATCCGTTTTATCAGGCCGTAAACGCCTTTGGCGAACGCAACGGCGGAAAGTATTACAGCTCACCCACAGCCGCGTTTGATCCGAGACAGTTTCAGTTTGGGTTCAAGTTAAACTTCTAAAAGTCAACTGAATTTCCTCGTGGGCCGGTTGAGCAGCGCTCGTCCGGCTTTTTTTGCATCGAGCGCGTCTTTTTCCAAACGCAGTCAGGAAGGCGGGTTTACCCCCGCTTCCGTTTGGCCGATAATTCTTTTGTGGCTTCGCTCACTGACAAGATCAAGACCCACGCGCTCGCGCTCGGCTTTCACAAGTTCGGCATCGCTCGCGCCGAGCCTTTGAAAGAAGAAGGCGCCCGGCTTTTCCAATGGCTCGATGCCGGCTATCAAGGCGAGATGGCCTGGATGCAGCGGTGGGCCGAGAAACGTGTCGATCCGTCCGAGATCCTGCCGAACGCCAAGTCAGTCGTCGTCGTCGCTCTAAACTATTTCACGCCGCACGAACATCGATCTCAGCCTGGTTCGGGCAAGATCTCACGCTACGCCTGGGGCGACGATTATCACGACATCGTCCGAGAAAAATTAAATGAGCTTGTCGATCGGGTAAAAGACGAGGAGCCCGGCATAAATGCGAGGGCGTGCGTCGACACCGTTCCCGTTATGGAAAAGGCCTGGGCCGTCCGTGCCGGACTTGGCTGGATCGGCAAAAGCTCTAACCTCATCACCACCGATCTCGGCTCATGGGTCTTCATCGGCGAGATCGTGGTCGATATCGAGCTCGACTATGACGACGGTGGCGTGGCGGACCATTGCGGCACGTGTACCGCCTGCTTAGACGCCTGCCCGACCGGTGCCATCGTCGAACCATACGTCGTCGATGGCCGAAAATGCATCTCATATGCGACGATCGAGCTTCGCGACGAAGTGCTGCCAGCCGACTTTGAAGGTAAAATGGAAAGTTGGCTTTATGGCTGCGATATCTGTCAGGACGTCTGCCCATGGAATCGCTTTGAGCAACCGACTGACGAATCGCGATTTGAGCCGCGAAACCAGGAAACCGAGCTTGCTCTCGATCAGGTTCTGCAATTTTCGCCGGAAGACTATGCGGCGCGCTTTAGAAGGAGTGCAATGAAACGAACAAAACTGACCGGCCTGAAACGCAACGCTCGTGCATTAAAGGCATAACCTGTTAACTGACAACTGGCTACTGTCCTAATTTTGATCTCGATTTACGCGCTGTGACCTTAAGAGACGCCTACAACCGACCCATTCGCGATCTGCGGATATCGCTGACCGACCGCTGCAACTTTCGGTGTTTCTATTGCCTGCCTAATGGCGAGCCGCCGCTGGCCCGCAAAGCGACAATTCTCAGCTTCGAAGAGATCGTTTGTCTTTCAGAGATCTTCGTCGCGCTCGGCATCGAAAAGATCCGCCTGACAGGCGGCGAGCCGATGCTTCGGCGAAATATCGAGACTCTCGTCGGCAAGCTTTCCAAGTTAAAACCGCAGCTAAAGGACCTCGCGCTCACAACCAACGGTTTCGACATTCCTAAAAAAGCAAAGGCCATGAAGGAAGCCGGACTCGACCGGATGACCATCAGCCTCGACACGCTGCAGACGCGGCGGTTTCGCGAGATAACCGGGTCAGACTCGCTCGACTCGGTCTATGAAGCCATTGAGGCAGCAAAGCTGCACGGTTTCGAGCCCGTCAAGATCAACGCGGTGATCGTGCGTGGCGTGAATGACGATGAGCTTGTCGACTTCGCGCGATTCGCGAGAGCGAATGAAGTAGAGATGCGATTCATCGAATATATGCCGCTCGATTCGGGCCACGACTGGAGCCGCGACAAGGTCGTCTCGGGCCGTGAGATCTACGAGCGGATCAATGCCGCTTATCCGTTGAAACTAAGAAGCCCGGAGCGCGGCAGCGAAACAGCATGGAAGTATGAGTTCGCTGACGGCTCTCCGGGCGGCATTGGCATCATTGCCCCTGTGACAGAGATGTTCTGCGGCCAATGTTCGCGCATACGCCTGACCGCCGACGGCCAGATCCGCACCTGCCTTTTTTCAACCGTCGAACACGATCTTCGCGATTACCTCAGAAGCGGCGCGTCGCGGTCTGAGCTTGTCGAATTCATTCAAGCGGTAACTCTAAAAAAGGAACCTTCACACCGCATCAACGAGCCCGATTTTATTCCGGCATCGCGGACGATGAGTTTTATTGGCGGGTAAGACTTAAGGCCTGAGTGAAACATCGAGGATTCGCTTGCTATGGACCACGGCCGCGATCCACACGGCACTTTCCTGAACTCGATAGATAATTCGATAGCTGTACGCGAATATCTCCCGGATCGAATTATCGTTAAACTCAGGAACGATTCGCCCTGCGAACGGAAAGTCGGAAAGAATGTTTGTTTTCCGAATGATCGTTCGTATAACTGAGGTTGAGTATACTTCGGAGTCCCTCGCGATAAACTCTGCGATCTCTGCAAGATCCTCCGAGGAGCGCCGAGACCAGATTATGGGTTTAGCCATTTACTGAGGCGTTCTTCGACCTGTTCCTGTGTGAGACCGCCTTCGCGTTCGATAGACTCAAATCCAGTTCGAACCTTATCCATAACATAAAGATGGTATTGCAGGTCCTCGATCGTAGTCTCGGGCGGAAGGCGTTCGATCAATGCCTTAACTTCTTCTATGATGACCGCCATAATCTCTAAAAATTATACAACAGACTAACTCTGTTTACGTCCGATCATATCCAAACCGACCGCCGCGACAAGGATAGATCCCTTTACAATATCCTGCATGAAATCGCGCACATTCAAGAGCGACATTCCATTGTCGAGCGTTGCCATGATCAGCGCGCCGAGGCACGCGCCGAACACCGTTCCGCGGCCGCCGACCAGCGATGCACCGCCGATTACACAGGCCGCGATCGCGTCGAGCTCTTTCAGAGTGCCGGCGTCAGGCGATGCGGCCCCGACCCGCGCCGTGAAGATCAGTGCCGCAACGCCCGTCAGCGCGCCTAGCAGGGCAAATACTTTCAAAACATTCAGTTTGTTATTAATGCCTGAAAGACGGGCGGCCTCGGCATTGCCACCGATAGCATAAAGATAGCGACCAAAAACGGTCGAATTGGTAAGAAACGCCCCGAGCAGCGCTACACCGAGCAGGATGAGCACCGGCACGGGCACGCCGTTGTAATCGTTCATCACCCAGATAAATGCGATGACGCCGATCACCGGCACGATCGATTTTACGAATTCGGCACCATACGGCGCATTGCCGAGTCCGTAATCTTTGACCGAGCGAGCGCGGCGAAATGCCATGAAAAAAACGAATGCGACGGCGATGGCGGCCAATAGCCAGCCGTACTCGGCTGGAAGATTTGCCTGCCCGATATCTTTGTAGGTCTCGTTCGAGATCGGAACCGTGTTTCCGCCGAGTAGCCCCTTGACGGCGCCTCGCCACGCAAGCAGGCCGCCGAGCGTGACTATGAATGACGGGATATTCAGATACGCCGTCAATGCGCCTTGGAAAACGCCTATCGCGACCGCCGTTATGATCGCCAGCGCGATCGAAAGCGGCAGACCAAGCTCGTATTCAGAAAGACTGTATGCAGCAACTCCGCCCGCCAGGCCCAACAGCGATCCGACCGAGAGATCGATGCTTCCTGAGACGATCACCATCAGCATGCCAACCGCCAATACGGCGGTGACCGACATCTGCGTCATTAAATTTGACAGGTTACGCGGCGTCAGAAAGATCCCATCGGTTATCCAACTAGGCGAATGGGTACTGGAAAACAAGTTGGAAACGGCAGCCGGAAATCCTGCAAAAAACAACTTTATGTGATCGAGAACGTGCCAATATTCCGGCGTGCTCGGGTTGGTCGCGTAATGAAAATAGATCCAAATAACGGCGAGAACACCGATCATGGCGTAAGCCCGCAGCGTCGCCTTGGCCGTCTTTGTCTGCTTTGTTTCGCTCATATTCAGAGATTGCCGGTCGCGGCAGCCATCACCTTCTCCGGGGTCGCTTCGATCCGCGTAAATTCGCCCGTCATCCGCCCCTCGTGCAGGACCAGGACGCGGTCGCTTAGTCCCAGCACTTCAGGCAGCTCAGACGAGACGAGAACTATCGCAAGGCCTTCCTTTGCCAGCTTGTTGATCTCACCGTAGATCTCCTGTTTTGCGCCGACGTCGATGCCTCGGGTCGGCTCGTCGAGAAACAAAATCTTGGGATTTGTAAGCAGCCATTTTCCGAGAACGACCTTTTGCTGATTGCCGCCCGAGAGTGTGCCTGTCACCGTCAGTGGCGACGGCGCCTTCACGCGAAGCGATTCGATCGGCCGTCGTACTGCGATCGATTCGCGCGTTCGGTTTGTGATGAACGGCCCGGACACGGTCCTGAGACTTGCCAGCGTCATGTTGTCGAGGATGGTTTGGTCAAGGATAAGGCCGTACCGCTTTCGGTCCTCGGTCACAAAACCTATACCGGCTCGGATCGCATCGGACGGAGAATTGATGCGTATTTCGCAACCCTCCACCATGATCGTGCGTGAATTTCGGCCTGACCAAGCCCCGAAAATGGTCATCAGCATCTCTGTTCTGCCCGAGCCCATAAGGCCCGCGATGCCGAGCACTTCGCCCTTGCGCACGGAAAAGGATATGTTGTCGACGAGTTTTTTGTCGGCCGCGTCGATCGAATAGGCCGTCAGGTGTTCGACCGTCAGTGCGATGTCGCCAAAATCGCGCTCGGCCTTCGGAAAGATATCGCCGACCTCGCGGCCGACCATCGCCGCGATAACCCCCGTCTTCGTAATGTCCGTCGCGTTGTGCGTACCGACCGTGCGTCCGTCGCGGAGCACGGTGATGCGGTCGCTCATTGTAAAAACCTCGTCGAGCTTGTGCGAGATATATATCATGCCGACGCCGCGCGCTTTTAGATCGCGAAGGATC
>DASXPW010000214.1:0-4145 GCA_036493385.1 Pyrinomonadaceae bacterium | reverse complement strand
TCCAGCTTAAGACCGCCGCGGCCGACGTAACGAGCCTCTGGCACGTCACCTTTTAAGCGGATCGTCGCATTCTCGTTGAAGCTTTCACTTGGCTTTTCGACCCTTTTTTCATCGACAAGGACGACGCCGGCCATGACGAGGGCCTGCGCCTTTGTCCTCGATTCGGCCAACCCGCGCTGCTGCAAGATTTTATCTATACGCACTTTCCGCATTAGAACCAGGAAAACCGTCGCTAAATACAGCCATTTTACTGCACTTCGGTGGCTCTGCGGTAAGTGCTATCTTTGATTGAGATGGAAGACGGAAACGGTCGATCACAGACTTTTGCAACCTATGCCTGGATCACGCTCGCATGCAATCTCGTGGTGATCCTCTGGGGCGTGTTTTTACGGGCTTCGCATTCGGGCGACGGCTGCGGCCAGCACTGGCTGACCTGCCAGGGCGAAGTGATCCCGTCAGCACCGCAGTTGAAGACGGTAATCGAGTTCTCTCACCGCGTCTCCACTGCGATCGTCGGCCTGGTAGTTGTTGGTCTCGTATTTTGGGCATTTCGGGCTACGAAAAGAGCCGATCCGGCGCGCTGGACGGTGGTTTTGTCGCTTGTCTTTATCGTGGTCGAGGCATTGATCGGACGAGGGCTCGTGCTGACCGGCAACACGGCTGACAACTGGACCCCTTCGCGACCCTATTGGACCGGTGGCCATCTGATAAACACGTTCCTCCTGGTAAGTTTTTTAGCCCTCACTGCCTGGTTTGCACGCGGAAACGGCCGTATCGCGTGGCGACAACCCGCCAAGGTTTGGCTGGTTTTGGCGATCGGTTTTCTAGCAATACTCTTGATCGGCGTCAGTGGCTCAATGGCAGCGCTCACTAACATGCTTTTCCCGTCGGATTCGCTCTCCGCGGGGCTTGCGCAGGACCTCGACCCAAACTCGAATTACCTTCTGCGTTTGCGCATCTTTCACCCGATACTCTCGATCATTTTGGCGGTCTATCTCGTCTTTCTCGCAGGTTGGCTCAGAAAACGGTCGCCTGGTCGCGGAAAAGTCATTAGCTGGTCGAATATTCTTACGATACTCGTGATCGCACAGATCGTGTTCGGCGCGGCTACACTGTTGACCTTGGCTCCGATCCTGATGCAGCTTGGTCACCTACTATTGGCAGACCTGGTTCTCATCAGCTTTGTACTATTGTCAGCGAGCTATCTCACAGCGAGCGAATCAGCCGCCTAGAAACTCACGCCTTTCGCCGCCATTCTTTACAACACTTGTCCAACGACTCGAGCGCGCGCTGAAGCTCATCACGCTTGGTGTTGAGCACCTCGTCGTCCGCGTCGGCCGACACATATATGGCCGGAGCAATGATGACTCGAACGCGCGAAAGAGGACGCGGGATCTGCAGACGGTCCCAGCTCCTGAGACTCCAGCGATGGCGGGCCTCGACGGCGAACGGCATTATCGGATCGCCCGTTTTTTTCGCAAGCAGCACCGGCCCCATTTTGGCCTCACGACGAGGGCCGCGCGGCCCATCAACCGTAAACGCCGTCGGGAATCCTGACCGCATTAACCGTATCATCTCCACCAACGCGCCTACGCCGCCACGCGACGCGGATCCACGAACCGCACCGTAACCGAATTTTTGAATAAAGCGCGCGATATATTCGCCATCCTCGCTTTGCGACGTCATAACAACTATGCCGCGGTTCCGGAAAAAATAGGTTCCTGCCAGGATCCGCTCATGCCAGAACGAATAGATCGGCAATTTGCCATCGCGCTCGATCTGCTCGAAATTTTCCCACCCAACGGTCTCAAAACGAAGCATCCGCCCTAAAACGGAGATAAGTATGTATGAGCTAAAGCCGATCAGCCTGATGAGGAGGCGCTTGCGAAAAGGGTATTGGACCAGAGATGCGGGTTGATAAGCTCTTAATGCCTCGGTTGCCACAGATAGCCAATAATACGCCTCATAGGTTATCATTTTTGCAACGGCCACGGGCCCTTCATCGTATTCCTTTTTGGCACGCATCCACGATGCATAGACGAATATTGATAATCGACGACCACAATGACCTTGCGGAGGCACTGGAAGAGGTCTTTACGCGTCAAGGTCACGAGGTTCGCCTTGTCGAAGACCGCGCGGCAGCGCTTGCGATCGAGGACATATATGATTACGACTTCGTAATTACTGACCTTGACTTTGATACCGTTGCGCCTGTATCGGGACCGAATGGAAATTCCAATGTTTGCCTGCCAAAGAGTGTCGAGTCTCACATCGGTGAGCACATAAAAGCTTTCAAAATATGCGCGTCAAACTTCCGCCGTCAGGATTTTGATGAGCAACAGCTTGCCGAACTCGTGGCGACCACGCTCGACTACAAGAACCGTTTTGTCGATAGTGAAGATTATGTTCGCGGCCTGCACGAGAGTATCGAGTTTGAGCTGCCCGGCGTGCTCTCCGTCATGCACGTCGTTCTCGAATATCTGATGAACCGCGTCGACAAACTCGGCGTTGTCGAGGCTCAGCAGTCAAACCTCTTTGTCGCGCTCGATGAGGCGTTCGTTAACGCAGTGAAGCACGGCAACAAATTTGACGCGACAAAAAATGTCCGCGTCGCCGCCGACGTTTCAAAGACCGAAGCCCGTTTCACCATCGAGGACGAAGGCGAAGGCTTTGACGTCGACAACATCCCCGATCCGCTTGATCCGCTCAATCTCTTCAAACCCTCCGGCCGTGGCGTGCTCTTTATCTATAACATCATGGACGAGGTCAAATACAACGAACGGGGCAACCGTCTCACCATGATAAAGCGGTCTCAGCCTGAGGCCGTTAAGTCATAACATTTGCCTAATTTGATTAGAGTCCAAGCTGGATTTAAACTTTCAATGTGAAAGTCACGATCGCTCAGATCAACACCACCAACGGCGACCTCGCAGGAAATTCGGCAAAGATCATCAAAGCGATCGAAACTGCGAAGTCTGACGGCTCAGATCTCATAGTTTTTCCCGAGCTTACGACTCACGGCTATACCTCGCAGGATTGGTTTCAAGATACCGACATAATCGAGCATGCGCTCGAGCCTCTGCAGCAGCTCATCCCGCATACGGCCGGCATAACCGCGATCGTTGGGACGATCAGGCCAAATCCGGATGCTGACGGCCGGCGATTATTTAACTGCGCGGCCGTGATCAGCGACGGCAAATTGCTCGGGCTGGAAGACAAAGTCCTTCTCCCCGAGTACGACGTTTTCGACGACCCCCGGTGGTTTGAGCCGGGTGATCATTGCCGGCTGTTCGGCGTCAACGGTGTCAAGCTCGGCGTCGTCGTTTGCGAGGATTTTTGGAACGACAAGACGTTTTGGAAAGAGCGTCTATACGACACAGACCCGACTGATGAGGTCCTCGCCCTCGGCGCCGATGTGCTGATATCGATCAACGCTTCGCCCTACAACAAAGGCAAAATAAAACTTCGTTGTGACATGGTCTCGCATCGCGCAAAGCTGCAGAAAAAGCCCATCGTCTTCGTCAATCTCATCGGCGGCAACGACGGAATAATCTTTGACGGCGCGAGCCTGATCGCAGATGAAGAAGGCGACATCATCCTGCAGGCCGCCGCATTCGAGGAGTTTGTCGAAACCGTCGAGCTCGATTGCCGAAAACCCGACGCTCGCGGCATAACGGGTGCTGAGTGCGAAGCCATCCGCCGCGCTCTGATCCTCGGCATCCGCGATTACGCGCACAAGAATACATTCTCAAAGGCAGTCATCGGTCTTTCGGGTGGAATCGACTCGGCTTTGGTGGCCGCGCTGGCCTGCGAAGCACTTGGGGCTGAAAACGTACTTTGCGTTATGATGCCTTCGCCCTTCTCGTCCGAGGGCAGCGTCAAGGATTCGGAGGAGCTCGTTAAAAATCTTGGATGCGAGAGCCGCGTTGAGCCGATCTCTGATGCGTTCCATGTCATGCTCAAACAACTTGGGCTTCCTGAACCCCGGCAAGGCGGCGAGAGCCTGGCTGCCGAGAACATGCAGTCGCGTCTTCGCGGCGTCACACTGATGGCGATCTCGAACAGCGAAGGCCGACTCTTGCTCTCGACTGGCAACAAAAGCGAGCTTGCGGTCGGATACTGCACACTCTACGGAGATACTAACG
>DASXPW010000213.1:0-4742 GCA_036493385.1 Pyrinomonadaceae bacterium | reverse complement strand
CTTGGGGTTATGAATCCCACGCTCTTACCATCTGAGCTACCCAGCCACAACGAACTTTTGATTATAAGATGCTGAATCGGAAAATCAAGGCCTATTCGGTTATTCTATAGCGATTATATCATCTTAGATCGCAGCGAATGGACACATCGATATTCGAACAGATCGTGCTGCTTGCGGCTATCGGGGCTGTTGTTGGCATCGTCGCCCGACGACTGCGGCTGCCGTACATGGCCGGGCTGGTCATTGCCGGCATTGTCATAGGTTTTTTGCCGTTGCACGTCGCGGTTCCATTCAATAAGGAGCTGTTGTTCAATGTTTTGTTACCGCCGCTGATATTTGAGGCTGGTCTGAATATCAATTGGCGCGAGCTGCGTCGCGACCTGCTTGTCATCGCGACCTATGCCGTTGCCGGCGTCGTGCTCTCAGCGCTTGTGACTGCCGCATTGATGCACGCGGCAGGCGGCTGGATATGGCCCGCCGCGATCCTGTTCGGCGTGCTCATCGCGGCCACTGATCCGGTCTCTATCATCGCAACATTCAAGGAAGCCAAGGTAAAAGGCCGACTTCGTCTGCTGGTCGAAGCCGAGAGTCTCTTTAACGACGGCACGGCGGCGGTGGGTTTTGCCGTCGCATTTGCATTTGCTGTCGGCGAGAGCCCGACCTTCGGTTCGGCGATCTGGCAGTTGATCACCAATGCGGTCGGCGGCGGCATGGTCGGTGCGCTGGTCGCTGTCCTCGGCTTACTTGTCATCGGCCGCACCGAAGACGAACTTGCCGAGCTTGCGATCACGACATTAGCTGCGTTCGGCTCATTCTGGCTCGCCGAGTATTTCGGGTGTTCGGGAATTCTCGCATCAATGGCAGCCGGCCTGATCATCGGCAATCGGGTTGGCAGAGGTAAAAGAGCGGAGCGCAACCAGGCAGCCATCATGCACTTTTGGGAATTCGCAGCCTTTCTTGCGAACTCGATCATCTTTATTCTACTGGGGATCGCTCTCGCCAGCCAGAGTTTCCGAAGCTCCATCGCGATCATTGTTCTCGCAATCGTCGCCGTTCTGGCCGGACGCGCAGCCGCGGTTTATCCGCTTTCAGCCCTCTTTTACCGGTCGGCGCGGCGAGTCCCCATATCATCTCAAAACATTTTGTTCTGGGGCGGACTGCGCGGCTCGCTCGCTATCGCGCTGGTGCTGGGTGTGCCGGAATCTCTCCCTTACCGTTCTGAGATGCTGATGGCGACATTTGGCGTCGTGGCATTCTCGGTCTTTGTTCAGGGTTGGACGATAACACCTTTGATGCGGTACCAGGGCGAGCTTCCTGCCAAAGATCGCGGCCGGTGATCTCGACTGCGGTGATAAAATGAGAGCCGGCTCTCGATCGTCATGCGAGTTTCGCGGAAGATACTTTTCACACTAGCGCTGGCCGTTGTCGCGGCATCGGCTGAACCCACGCGGTCACAATTGCCGGCCCGCGGCTCTCTGCTGACTGTCACGAGCGAGCCCGGCGCGACCGTTTGGGTCGACGGAATTCGATTCGGCAAAACCGACGCGAACGGGGAATTGACGATGCGAGATCTCGGCGGCGTGCGACACACGATCGTCGTCCGCGCTGACGGATTTAAGGAAACATCGAAAGCGATCACGTCGGGGCGGGGCGACGTAAAGATCGCTCTTGTGAAAACGACCGATCCGGCTGAACTCGCCTTTCAGGAGGCCGAGCGCATTGGATCGCAGGACCGCCAGAAAGCCGCCGCCGCCTATCGAAAGGCGATCGGTCTGCGTCCGACCTATGCGGCAGCTTACATCGCCCTCGCCCGGGTGCTATCTGACAGCGGAGATTATGATGGAGCGTTTAAGGCCATCCGTGATCTTCGGCGCGTCGCTCCACAAAATGTCGAGGCCGCGGCCGTCGAAGGGCGGATCTACCGCGATAGTGGCGATGACGAAAAGGCGATCGCGGCATTTCGACGCGCGATCACGCTGGGACGCGGCTTTCAGCCGGAAGCATATACGGGACTTGGGCTTCTTTATAAAGAAAGGGCCGAATCAGCCGGTGCCTCCGGAAACTTTGCGGATGAGACCACAAACTACGACGAGGCCGCAAAGGATCTGACCGCCGCGCTCAAACAGCTCTCCGGAGCGCCGGATGCGATCGTCCTCTATCAGCTTTTGGGGCTTGTCTATGAGCGGCAGAAAAAGTTTCCCGATGCCCTCCGCGTTTACAATGAGTTTCTCGAGCGATTTCCGAAGAGTGACGAGGCGTCCGCTGTCCGGTCGTTCATCGAGCAGATCAAAAAACAGATGCCGTGAGAATGGCGGTCATTTAACTACTCCGCGATTTGAGGTCTCGATAAAGTCGATCAGCATTTCCACTTCTTTACACTCTTTGATCTCTGCGCGCATCCGTTCAACTGCCTGGGTGGTATTCAATTTTGCCGACAGATATAGGTGGTAAGCATGGTTGAGCTTCTCGATCGATTCTGTTGAGTATCCGCGACGTCGAAGCCCAATGCGGTTTAAGCCATAACACTTCGCGTGATTGCCCTGAATGATCGCAAATGGCGGAGCGTCCTTCACGACCACGGAGTATCCGCCGACAAACGCTTCATAGCCGACGCGGCAGAACTGATGAACTCCGGAATAAGCCCCGACACTCGCGCGATCGGCGATCTCAACATGGCCGGCAAGCGTCGCCGCATTCGCCATGATTATATTGCTGCCAAGCTGGCAGTCGTGTGCGACGTGGGCCTGCGCCATCAATAAATTATCGTTACCGATCCGGGTCACGCCGCCGCCGCCGCCCGTTCCTCGATGGACCGTGACAAACTCGCGAATGTGATTCCGCTCGCCGATCTCGACCGCGGTCGGCTCACCGCTGTATTTTAGGTCCTGCGGCGCAAGGCCGATCGAGACAAACGGGAAAATGTGAGTTTCACGGCCGACGCTTGTCCTTCCGTCGATCACGACATGCGAATCCAAACGAACGCTGTCGGCAAGCGATACATTCGCACCGACGGTACAAAAGGGGCCGATGTAACAGTCTGCTCCGATCTCGGCGCTCTCGCCGACGATCGCTGTAGGATGAATAAATACTGACATCTGATCTGAGAGGGCTATGCAGGGTCGCCGGCCGCAATAGCCGCTTGAGAGCGAAGAGCCAACAATGTAAAGGCAAGCGCGATCGGGACCGCGAGAATAACGCTAAGAAGCAGACCGCCAATGATCGAGGCTATCAGGCCGATAACGCCATATTTGACGTTGCCCATCTTCAGCCCGACGACCAACGGGAAAAGGCCAAAGAGCAAGCCGAGCACCGCGTTCGCGATACTGAAATAGATCATCAGGTCCGTGTAGGTGAGCCTCATGTCCTGCATAAAGTTAGTTCTCCTTTTTACGATCGGCGATTATCGAGAGTATTTCCGCTTCGCACGCGACCTGACCGTCAACCGTCGCGACGCCTTTCATTCGCTGGACCTTTGACCCGACTCTCAGTGCCGTAACCTCAAGTCTCAATGTATCGCCGGGAACGACCGGCCGCCGAAATCGGGCCGATTCGATACCGGTGAAAAACGGTATCTTGCTCTCGCGGTCCTCAAACTCGCGCAACGCAAGAATGGCGCCCACCTGTGCTAACGCCTCGATCTGCAAAACGCCCGGCATGACCGGCGCGCCGGGAAAATGGCCGGCAAAGAATTCTTCGTTGACGGTAACCTGTTTGATACCGACAATACGTACCCGCGGCTCAAGCTCAACGATCTTGTCGACAAGCAAAAACGGATAACGGTGCGGAAGGATCTCCTGAATAGCGATCGAATCGAGCACGCTCATTTCCATTGGATAAGTGAAAATCTAAAAGCCAGTAGAAGCATAAAACTTCAACTGGCTTCTCACAAAACCGAGTTTGTTTTTGGTTTCGGGCTACGGCCGTTTGGCAGGTACGCCCGCCGGGGTCGCGGCCGCCGTCGTTCCAGCCGTGCCGCCCGGACGCGTGTTGTAAAACGTGATGAAATCCTTGGTCACGTCGTATTTGTCGTCAAATCCAAGCAATACACCAGATTGCTCTAATTTGGCGCCGTCCAGTATCACCGCATAGCCTTTTTGTTTGGCATAATCATTGAGTGCCTTAACAATATCCTGGTTGATCGGATCAACCACCTGAGCCATACGATGGTCATATTTCGTTTTGGCGTCTTCCTGCTTACGCTTGATCGTGGTTTGCATGTCGGTGATCGCGCTCGCCTTAGAGGCGAGGTCGTTCTCGTTGGTCGGCACCGATGCACCCTTTAGCTTATTGTACTCATCGACCTTTTGCTGATACTGCGTACCAAGCGTTGTAAGCTCGTCATTTACGCTCTTAAATTCAGCGTTAACGCTGTTGACCGCGTTCTTTAGCTTCGGAATGCCTGCACCGGGTTTGTCGTCAAAAAATGCTCCGGTGTCGATCAAGCCGATCTTGCCTATGGCGGTCGTTTGAGCCGAGACGCCCTGGGCGAAGGCCGCAACCGCAAAAAACGCCGTCAAAAACAAACCGACGGCCACAAAACTGGATCTTCTCATTACTTTATAAAACTCCTTAAATCTCGAGCGGGACTTAACTGGTCAAAAGACTTACTGCTTTGAAACAAATTATGGCGATTATGTTGCCTGCCGGATGTGCCGGCAAAAGAAAAGAAATACTATGGTATCAAATCGCCAAAGTCAATAAAGATCGCGATCTTTTGACGGTCCGATCAAGGACGTACGGTC
>DASXPW010000212.1:0-6348 GCA_036493385.1 Pyrinomonadaceae bacterium | reverse complement strand
CCGACATGGCGACGGAGATCGAGGCCGCTCGTCTATTAACGCTTCAGGCCGCAGCGATGAAGGATGCCGGCAAGAAAACCACCACGCAATCCGCGATGGCAAAGCTTTTTGCATCGGAAACGGCTGTCCGCGCGGCTGAAGAATCGGTCCAGATCCACGGCGGTTACGGCTATACAAAAGACTATCCGGCCGAAAAATACTGGCGCGACTCAAAACTCTGCACCATCGGCGAAGGCACGAGCGAGATCCAGCGTCTCGTCATCGCAAAGCAACTGTTGAAAGCCTGACAAATGGCTCGGCCGTATTTGAAACGGCCCGGCGTGTTCAAAGCGAACTTTCTCAGTGTTCTTTGTGACCTCTTTGTGCTCTCTGTGTTATGTTTTTAATTTAAACACCAAGGTCATGGAGGACAGACACAAAGTCCACGGAGAAGACGTATTGCCTCCGTAGCGAATCGCCGTCTTGCCTGAAACAATATGTTGTTTCATGTTGCATTGATGCAACGCATGATGATATTATTCTCGGCCTGTACCAATTTCTAAATCTTAAGTGAGGAGAAATCAAAGAAATGAGTTCAACTGCAACTGCTACGAATTCGATCGCCGCCGCGTTGATCGCTGAGCTGGAGAATGAAGGGAAAACCACGAGAAAGGTGCTCGAGCGGGTTCCGGCCGATAAATTTAACTGGAAGCCACATGACAAATCGATGACGTTTGGCGGTCTCGCCAGCCATGTTGCCGAGATGCATAGCTGGACGAAGCCGACCGTCGAACAGCCGGAGCTCGATTTTTCAAAGATGGATTACAAACCGTTCGAGCCAAAAAGCACCGAAGACCTGGTCGCGCATTTTGAGAAATGCTACAACGAGGCGATCGAGTCGCTAAAAAATACCTCGGACGATATCTGGAATGAGCCGTGGTCTCTCCGCAATGGCGAGCAGATCTATTTCACGATGCCGAAGATCGCCGTTATGCGCTCGATGGTACTGAATCACATCGTTCACCATCGCGGCCAGCTTTCCGTATATCTTCGCGAGAATGACATTCCGGTTCCGCCGATGTACGGGCCGTCGGCCGACGAAGGCCAGATGTAGGCTGCGGAGGTCTGGATGACGATCAATGAAGGGTTTATCAAGGAGATAGAGCAAGAGTCGAAGTCGGCCCGCGAGATGCTGAAACGCATTCCGCCCGAGACGTTTGATTGGAAGCCGCATGAAAAGTCGATGACGATGAAGCGCCTTGCGGTGCTCGTCGCGGACATGTTTGGTTGGTTCCAGTTTGAGATCGACGCCGACGAACTCGATTTTGCGAAAGGCTACGGGATGGCCGACCCAAAAACGACTGAGGAGTTGGTAGGCTTTTTTGAGAAGCGATTGAAGGACGGTTTGACGAGCCTACGGGGTGCGGACGATGCAAAATTTTCGGAAAGGTGGAAGCTCCGCCGCGGCGAGAACATCTTTATGGAAACGTCGAAGCTCGAGATCGTTCGCACGACGATCAACCACATGGTCCATCATCGCGGTCAGCTTTCGGTCTTTATGCGGCTTAAGGACATTCCGATACCGCCGATCTACGGACCGACCGCTGACGAAGGTCAGATGTGATCCGGATTCGGAATAGATAAAAGATGCGAGAGGATAGACAACAGAGGAATCTCGTATCTATCATCTTTCATCTATCAACTATTCCGAATTGATGCAGCCAGCGGTGTCGGGACACTAAAGTTTCCGGCACCGCTTCTTGATTTCCGCGAAAGATCAGTTCGCGTAAGATTCGAGAATAGGCTTTAGAGTAAAAAGGTCGATCGGTTTGTGAAGGATCTTGTCACAGCCGGCCTCACGTGCGCGGTCTGTATATTCGGCACCAAATGCGGTAATGGCGACTATGGGGATGTGGGCAAGGTCCTCGCGGCCGCGGATCGTTTGAGTCGCCTCGACACCGTCCATTAATGGCATTGCGAGATCCATCAAGATCACATTCGGCATATGCTCGGCAGCCAGATCGACGGCCTCGGCGCCGTTTTTCGCCTCGATGACCTGATATCCCAATCCCTCGATGACCAGGACCATCATGTCCCTGATGTCATCGTAATCATCCGCTATCAAAACTTTTCCCTGCATATTCGACCCATGTACGTGAAGCATTGTGAATTGCAACATACCATATTTCGCAGGTAAATTTACAGCGCCTTGCGCCGCTCCACGCGAAAACGTGATAATCCTCACAAATTATGCTGATCGCAATTACTACTGTGCCCGACCTGGCCGAGGCCGGATCTCTTGCGGAAAAGATAGTGAATGAAAAGCTAGCGGCATGCGTTCAGATATTGCCGCCAATGATGTCGGTCTACGTTTGGGACGGCGCGGTGCGACGTGAAAGCGAGCACCTCTTGCTGATAAAGACGTTGGACGATCGGTTTGAGGCCGTGCGTGATTTTATCCTGGCGAATCACAGTTACGAAACGCCGGAGGTCATTGCTGTCAAAGCTGAGAACCTCTCGGAGGGTTATCTCGCCTGGATAACTGACTGTCTGACCAGAAAAGAAGCAAGCTGAAGCTTGTACTCAAAACAGGTCACTCCGGTTTGACGCCCGAAGTGCGAACAATGAATTTTACGGCTTCCTCAGGCGAGTCGGTCAGATGGATCAAAGCGACATCCTCGGGGCTGATATTCTTTTCATGCAGCATCGTCGACGTAAGCCATGCCAGCAGTCCGCGCCAGTATTGCGAGTTGAATAGGACGACTGGAAAGTTTCGTATCTTGCGCGTCTGGATCAGCGTCAAGGCCTCAAACAGCTCGTCCATCGTGCCGAAACCGCCCGGGAAAATGATGTAGGCGTTGCTGTACTTGATAAACATTGTCTTGCGGACAAAGAAGTATTTGAACGAAAGTGATTTGGTCAGGTAAGGATTCGGCAACTGCTCGAACGGGAGCTCGATGTTGCAGCCAACGGACATCTTTCCGGCCTCGAACGCGCCGCGGTTGGCCGCCTCCATTATGCCGGGCCCGCCGCCCGTGATGATCTCAAAATCGGCCTCGGCAAGCAGGCGTGCCGTCTCGCGCGCGGCGGTGTACATCGGGTCGGTTTCAGGTGTGCGTGCCGATCCGAAAATGGAAACGCCGCGCGTTACCGTCGCCAGCGCGTCAAAGCCGCTGATGAACTCACTTGTGATACGCAGAACGCGCCACGAGTCAGAGGTTTTGTAGTCATCCTCAGGTTCGGGCGAGCGCAGCAGCACTTCGTCGTCGGTCAGTTGCCAATACCCGGGTTGCCGTTGGCGCTTCTTGGCCTCCGCGACGGTTGTCGGCTCGGGAGCCTTACTTTTATCTTTCTTTTTGGTTGGTTTATTTGCTTTAGTCTCGGCCATTTGTTTGGAACGCGGACACTCTTGTCCGCAAGGCTGCGTACGTCAGCAGCCTGATACGTCTAGATAATCGATCGAATCCCGAAGCGGGGTCGTGCGGACAAGAGTGTCCGCGTTACGTTAAATTCCCATTATGTTATATCCGCAATCCACAAAAATTGTTTCGCCGGTGATGCCGGATGCGAGGTCACTAACCAGAAAGAGCGCGGTGTTGCCGACTTCGGCCGCTGAAACATTTCGCTTGAGCGGCGAGCGTTCGCCGACATATCCGAGCAGCGAGCCCATGTTTTTGACGCCTCGTGCCGAGAGCGTGTTGATCGGGCCGGCGCTGATCGCGTTGACTCGGATGTTATTTTTGCCGAGATCTGCTGCGAGATATCTCACAGACGATTCTAGCGCGGCCTTTGCGACGCCCATCACGTTATAGTTCATCACCACCTTATCCGCGCCGTAATAGCTCATGGTCACGATACTGCCGCCATCGGTCATCAACGGCGCGGCCGCCATTGCAAGCTGCGTCAACGAAAACGCGCTGATCTCGAGGGCCGTCGCGAACGCCTCGCGACTCGTCATGATAAATTCGCCCTCCAGCGCCTCGCGCGGCGCGAAGGCAATGGAATGGATAAGAAAGTCGAGGCGGCCGTATTTTTCCTTGACGGCGGCAAACGCTTCGTCGACCTGCCGCTGCTGTGTGACGTCACAGGGCACGATCAGAGAATCTGGCAGGTCGGCGGCCAGTTTCTCGACATTCTCCTTAAGCCTTTCGCCCTGGTAGGTGAATGCCAGCCGAGCCCCGTGCCGGGCGCAGGCATCGGCGCACGCCCATGCGATCGAACGCTTGTTTGCGACGCCGAAAATCATTCCGATCTTGTTTTCGAGCATATATGAAAAGGGGATAATTCTAATGGCCCCCGACCCAAAAGCCAAATTCATTCGCCGTGGCTCATGAATGTCCGCTGAAGCTCCTCAAAGTCGAGAAAATGTATATCGATGTTGACCGGCGAATCTGGAAACCGTTTTTCGGTCAGCTTGGACCGTAATTCCACCACGTCCTCGGGCGTCAACTGCGTCACGACGACGATCAGGAGCTTCAGTTCAACGTCAAGTTTTTGCGCAGCAAGGAACCGGCGAACGGTGCCCGTTTTTTTGAGCATCGAATCGACCTTATCTTGCCGGAGATCTGACGCTACGACGAACGAGACCTCGACACAGATCAGCTCATCCGGTTTTATGATCAGCGCGTCGAACGGCGTTCCGCCGATCTGCAGATGCCGGATCATGGCTGCATCGTGTTCTTGCTGCACCTGCCTTAGAGCGAGGTCCTCGGCGACAACATACGCCATGAAAAGGTCGGTCGATTCCCATGGCTCTTGCTGGAGCGTGGCGGCGATGCCCTCGACCTCGAGCGCCAGATCCTGTTTCTGCACCTCGGTCAGCGTAGGCTGCCAATCGAGCCGATGTTCGAGGGCGGCCGGTCGCCCGATCGAGGTGAAATATGCATACGCTGCCGCGGCGGCGACCGCGAACACGGCGATAACAAGCATTCCCCACGCGGCGCTCTGAGCAGACAAATATATGATGGCCGCAAGACACAGAAACACAAATCCGCCGACGATCATCAGCGGATAACGCGGCTCCGGCCGATTGATCTCGACCGGTCGTTTAGTTTCGGTGTCGGTCATCGCGCAGCCTAGCTAACCGAATTTGCCCGCTCAAAAGGAATATCGTCAAAATGCGTCATTCGCTTAAAGTCGCTGAATCGTCGGTTGATCTCAGGATAGTCAAGCGCGTCAACGCGCTCGGTGCCAAATTTTTCGACGTTGAATGAGGCCATGACCGAGCCGTAGATCATTGCCCGGCGCAGCACGGCGTTCGTCACATCGGACTGGCTCGCAAGATAGCCCACAAATCCGCCCGCAAAGGTGTCGCCGGCGCCGGTCGGGTCGAAAACGCTCTCGAGCGGATATGCAGGCACGACAAAGAATTCGTCTTTGGTAAACAGCGTTGCCCCAAACTCGCCGCGCTTGATGACGAGGGCCTTCAGGCCATAGTCGAGTATCTTTCTCGCGGCTTTATGAATGTTCGGCTCTTCGGTGAGCTGTCGCGCTTCGGCGTCGTTGATGATCATGCAGTCGACTGCCTCGATCGTTTTCACGAGCTCGTCTTTTGCTGACGTGATCCAATAGTTCATTGTGTCCATGGCTACGAATTTCGCGTCTTTGCACTGCTCGCGCACCTGTCGCTGAAGTGTCGGCTGGATGTTCGCCAGAAATAGAAATTCTGCGCCGCTCGAGGCTTCGGACAATTTTGGATCGAAAGTCTCAAAGACATTCAATTGTGTGTCGAGCGTCTGCGCGGTATTCATGTCGTAATCGTATCGGCCGCTCCAGAAAAATGTCTTCCCCTCGGGAATGATCTCGATGTCGGTGGTATTTATTGTGTGGCGTCGAAAGACGTCCCACTCTTCCTCGCCAAAATCGCCGCCGACAACGCCCACCGCGTTAACGCGAGCAAAAAAGCTTGCAGACAAAGAAAAATGCGTCGCCGCGCCGCCCAGGATGCGTTCGCGCTTTCCGAAAGGTGTTTCCAGCGCGTCGAACGCGACCGAGCCAACTACTGTAAGTGCCATTTATTAAAGGAGTTCTCCGATCAAGTTATTAGAAATGACTATTTTACACGCCGAGGTGTTTTTTTGCGATTGGTGCCCAACGCAAAAAAGCGTGGGCTGAACTCACGACTCAAACGCACGCTCTTTCCTTGCGTTCTCCGTGTCATCCTCGGTGTCCTTTGGGAGAACCCGATCTCTAAACACAGAATGCACAAAAAAGAGCGCAAAGTACACAGAAATTGCCGTCCAAAACAGGAACCATTCAAACCTATGTGATACGTCTAGCGAAGGTAATGTAATCGGTATTTACCGCAGCGTCGCCGCCTTGCCTCATCAGCAGCGCGATCTGGCCGCGGTGATAAGCCCCGTGAAACGC
>DASXPW010000211.1:0-9591 GCA_036493385.1 Pyrinomonadaceae bacterium | reverse complement strand
AACGTGCTCGTGAAAGATCTTCACGTTGCGAAAGGAATTGATGTAAAGCTTTAGGCTTTTCAGCTCGATGCACCGCTCGTTTGGCACGTAGCTCAACCTGATCACGGCAAAATCCGGAAAGTCCGAAAAGGGACAGATCGCCGTAAATTCTGGTATCTCAAGATCGATCCAGATGCGTCGGCCAGCATACTCGTAGTCGAACGTGTCCAGCGGATCCAACGACATTTCAGATCTTGGTGTCGATCGGATGTCGAGCTGTTGTATGTTCGCCGGCTGGAGCCCGGTGTTATCCGGCATATGCACCTCGCGTGCGCCCGAATCGCTGGATGCCATCAAGATCGTCCACTCCGGACACGGCAAGCATTTCAAGCAAATTGATAAAGATCTCCGCCGTCGCGCGGGCGTCATCACCCGCCCGATGGTGATTTAGCAGTGAGACGTTATAGTGCTCGGCCAGCGTCTTTAGCTTGTGGTTCGAGACGTGAGGGAGCAATTTCCTCGAGAGCTGCACCGTACAGAGGCATGGATTTCCCATGCGATATTCGCCGTAGACGAGCGATATCTCGTTATTGAGAAACCGCATATCGAATTGCGAATTGTGCGCAACGAGCACCGAGTCGCCGACAAATTCGAGAAATCGATCGATGACCTCAGCAAAGCGCGGAGCGCCGGCGACCATTCGATCGCTGATGCCGGTCAGCATTGTGATAAATGTCGGTATCGGCACCTCTGGGTCGACAAGGCTGTGAAATTCATCGACGACCCGACCGTCGCGAACGCGTGAAGCTCCGATCTCCGTGACGCGGCACGGAGGCGCTTTGGCGCCGGTGGTTTCGAGATCGAAAACGACAAAATCGGTATCGCAAAAACGGCGCGATTCGAAGGAGTCAGCGACAAGCTCGACCTTATCGTCGACAAGCCGAAGACGCGGGTCGCGTTCGATCAGGTCCTGAACAAGCCGGGTCGCGATCGTCGGTTCCGGCTTTCGGATGTTCATCACATAATCGACGATGCGAACGGCACTGGCGCTGCCGCCGAACATCCGAAGCAGGGCGATCGTTTCGTTGACTAGCAGAGAATCCGAAATGAGGTTTGGGTACGGCGGCATTAGCTACAAATCATTTTAACCGGAATGAATGAAACCGCAAGATGGTTTGCGTCGGAGTATCGTATTAGTTGGGCCGGTGAGCGGCGCCGAAAAATGATAACATTAAAATTCGTCGAGCTCATTCAAATATAAAAAATTATCTTTCGCGGCGCTTGGCCTCGAACATCCGGAAGATGACATCGGAACAGGTACTCGAACATTTTCGCTCGTCGGGCGCGCTGCTCGAGGGGCATTTTCTTTTGTCGAGCGGTTTGCACAGCCCGCGGTATCTGCAGTGCGCGCTCGCGCTGCAATACACGGCCGACGCGGCAAATTTTGGTCATGCTATCGCACGGCGCTTCTTCGGGACCGACATTGATACCGTAGCTTCACCGGCGATCGGCGGTCTGATCATCGGCTATGCCGTTGCAGCGGCGCTCAATGTGAGGTTTGTTTGGACCGAGCGAGAGAACGGAGCGATGACCCTCAGACGCGGGTTTACTTTAAAGTACGGCGAGAAGGTGCTTGTGGTCGAGGACGTGATCACCACCGGCGGCTCCACGCGTGATTGTATCAGCGCACTCACAGAACGCGATGTGGAAATTGTCGGCGCGGCGTCAATAATCGACCGCTCGAACGGCACGGCCGATGTCGGCGTGCCGCGTATCGCACTGGCGACGCTTGATGTTCCGGGCTTTGCGCCAGAAAATTGTCCGATGTGTGCCGACGGCGAGATCCTGACCAAGCCCGGAAGCCGAACCAGACCGTGAATTACAAATTGCTTATCCAATACGACGGCACCGACTTTCACGGGTGGCAGGTGCAGGAGAACGACCGCACGATACAGGGCGAGCTCGAGCGCGTGATCGCGACGCTCGAGGGAAAGGCCGTCCGCGTGACCGGTTCGGGCCGTACCGACGCTGGAGTTCACGCCGAAGGCCAGGTGGCGAATGTAATCTTGGAAACGGAGTTTACTCCTGAAAAATTGGGCAAGGCCATTAACGGCAACCTGTGGCGCGACATCAGAATAATGAATGTAGAGATCGTGCACGACGAGTTTCACGCTCGCTTTGCCGCCAAGCAGAAGACCTACGTCTATCGCGTCATAAACGCCCCGGTCATGTCCCCATTTTGGCGCCGCTTCGCCCATCACGAATCGCGTCCGCTCGATGTGCCGCGAATGAACGATGCGGCGAGACTCTTTCTCGGCCGACATGACTGGACGGCATTTGCATCGGCACAGAGCGACAGCGAAGACAAAGTGCGCGACATCCGCGAGCTGAACGTCACTTCGGCGTGGGACGATCGTGCTAAGGCCGCACTGTTGGAATTTCGCGTTTCGGCTGACGGCTTTTTGCGCTATATGGTCCGGTCGATCGTCGGCGGATTGCTTGAGGTCGGCCGGGCAGAGAAGTCTTTAGAAGATGTAGAAACCGCGATCGTTTCGGCGGACCGGAAATTCGCTCCGCCGACAGCGAGCGCCAAGGGTCTGACCTTGCTAAAAGTGAATTACGAGTAAATGGATCGAATTTTTCATGTTGCAGTGCCTGAAAAATGGGCGTCGGTAAGCGGCGGTCAATATGAGCACGCGAGCCTTGCGGCGGAGGGTTTCATCCACTGCAGCTTTGCTGATCAGCTTGACGGCGTTTTGTCGCGGTATTTCTCGAACGTCGGTGAGGTAACGATACTTGAGATCGATCCGGCAAAGCTGACGTCAAAGCTCGTGATCGAACCGTCGACCAACGGCGAAAGATTTCCGCATATCTATGGACCGATCGATCTGGATGCCGTCGTCGCAACCGAGACGCGAAAGCTTAGATGAGGGACAGAGCTTTTGAAATGATCAAGGAGGGTTCGGCCGAGGCGCAATTGCTCGCGTCGATCGACCGTGAACGTTTGCCGCGACACATTGCCATCATCATGGATGGGAACGGCCGCTGGGCGAAATTGCGGGGCAAGCCGCGTATTTCCGGGCACCGTGCGGGAGCCGAGAGTGTTCGTTCGATCATCGATACATGTGCGCGGCTCAGCATCGAGGCCGTTACGCTTTACGCTTTTTCGACCGAGAACTGGAAGCGTCCCAAAGATGAAGTGTCGGGCCTGATGTCGATGCTCAAGCATTACCTAAGAAAAGAATTAAAAGAAGTCCTAGAGAACAACATCAGGTTTGTTCCTATAGGAAACATCGAGGGCCTCGCTCCCGATGTCCAAAAGGAAATCGCCTATGCAGTCGATAAGACAAAAAATAACAACGGCATGGCGATGTGTGTCGCACTCAATTACGGCGGACGGGCTGAGATCCTGCGCGCCTGCCGGCGAGCCACGGAACAGGCTGTGAGTCGCGGTGACTCGATCGAATCGATCAACGAAGCGGACATCGAGCGAAATCTATATACTCACGGTTTGCCGCAAGTTGATCTGATGATCCGGACGAGCGGCGAATTTCGTATATCGAACTTTCTCCTCTGGCAGCTCGCGTATAGCGAGATCTACGTGACGCCGATACTCTTTCCCGATTTCCGCCGGCCCCAGCTTTTCGAGGCGATCATCAATTATCAAAAACGCGAACGGCGATTTGGAGACGTAAAATGAACAGCGAGATCCGTTCTCTTTTTTCAGCACTTGAACATTACACTTACCTGAACAGCGCGGCGGTGTCTCCGCTGCCAAAAACGGCGATCGCCGCGGTCAACTCTCAGCTCGAGGACGTTGCCGCGCACGGCTCGGCGCATTACCTGACGTGGCTCGAGAAAAAAAATAGCGCGCGCTCCATACTTGCGAGAATGCTCAATGTGCGGCCCGAAAACATCGCATTCACCCGCAACACCTCCGACGGTTTCGCGGCGATCGCAAACGGCATCACCTGGCAGCCGGATGATAATATCGTCAGTTTTGCCCGCGAATTTCCGGCAAATTATTACGCCTGGCGGAGCATTCGTGATCGCTTTGGGGTTGAACTGAGGCTTTGCCCCGAACGCGACGGCGGTATAAATCTCGACGAACTTATCGCGATGATCGACTCGAACACGCGTGTCGTTGCGATCAGCTCTGTTCAGTTCGGCTCTGGCTTTCGCGCCGATCTTGAACGAATAGGACGGGCCGCGCGAGCGGTCGATGCGTTGTTTTGCGTCGATCTGATCCAGGGGCTTGGTGCTCATGCCTACGACCTGCCGGCGCAATACGTCGATGCGGCAAGCGGCGCTACGCATAAATGGCTGTGCGCGCCCGAGGGCTGCGGATATTTATATGTTTCTGACCGTGCCCGCGATCGAATAGAGCCCGTGCTGACCGGCTGGATCAGCGTCGAAACGCCGTGGGATTTCGAAGACCGCGAGCAGCCGTTCAAACCGAACGCGCTAGCCTGGGAAAGCGGCACCGGCGCGTCATCGCTTTTCTACGGACTCGAGGAAAGCCTAAACCTGCTCGATGGCGTCGGTCTCGCAAAAATTGAAAGTCATTTAGAGCAACTGACCGACCAGCTTTGTGACAGTCTCGCAGGGAAGGACTATGACATCGTCAGCTCGCGCGCACCTGGCGAGAGATCCGCGATCGTGTGTATAGCGCATCGGACGATGGATTGTAACGAGGTCGCGAAACAGCTAGCGGACGCTAACATTGTTGTAAGCCCGCGCGAAGGGCGAATTCGCGTGGCGCCGCATTTCTACAACGACAGTTCGGATATTGAGCGATTGATCGAAGTGCTGCCTTAGCTCACTTACTCAGCAATTTTTCAGGAGCGAGATCGGACGTGAGTCCATCCAGGTTCAACCGGACCATGCCGCCCGCGTCCGAAAATTCGTTCATCGTAAGCCGCTGGCGTTCACGAAACTGAAAAAACAGATATCCGAGTATCACGCCGAGCAGAAGCGCGATGCCGATACCTAACACGATCCATTCGACGGTCGAAACGAAGATGTCTGCCGTTGTGTTAACAAATCGCCGCTCGAGATTGTGAAACATGAACGGATCTTCGCCAAGCCACTGAACATTCTTTTCGTACTTTACCTGATCGATCAGATTCGCGGCGGCAATCGGGTCCGGCGAATCAAAAACAAAGATATTGTAATTCCCAGTCCGCCTATAAACCGTGCCGGCGTCCGCGTTCTGAGCGAGATAGGTTTGGATCGTGTTGTCTGCGTCGATGGACGCCTGCGGATTTGTGAATTCAACGATCACGAGCTTTCCGGCGGGATAGGGAGCGGTCACGGCTTCCGTGCCGTCGGCAAAGTCGATGAGATTCAACACCGGCCGGTCGCCAAGTGCCTTACTAAGATCAATGCCGTTCGTAACAAAGGAGGCGTCGTGCTGTTTCGACTCCCAATCTGGTAGATGCTTGACTATCACCGGCAGTCCGTCATCCGATATTTCCTGGCTCTTTACCTTTTGAGGGTGGTTTTGCGCGCCGACGCTCGCGGCGATCAGTGTCGTCATCCAGAGCAGCAAACTTAAATGTCCCGCAAACCTTTTCATTTCAAGCATTTCTCGCTGAAATATTAGACACCAAAGACGGAATTTTGATTCTAGCATGCTCGTGATCGGCGTGGGACCTGTAAGCATTCGATGCATACACCAAATCGTGCGCTAAATGTTGACCGACTTACACGTTTTCGGCGAATCCAAGCTTGGATGTTCGTCGTATTTAAATGTATGCCACGAAAAACGCAACAAAACGCTCTGTTTTGCGTGAATTATTTACCCGAAGATAGCCCATTTACCGTGGCACGGTAATTGAAGATTTAACCTAACGAGGGGGAGCAAGATGATGACTACAGATACATTAAATTTCCCGGTTTTTCATAAGAAAGATGCCCTCGATCCAGACGAAGTGAGCGGCTCGGGGCCGTCGCCCGAGCCCAATATCGCTAAGTCGTCCGACTTTGAACTTGCACAGGCCGCTTCGCAAGGCGATATGGCGGCTTTTGAAGAGATCTATCAGCGGCACCACCGACGGGTCTACTCGATCTGTCTGAGGATGCTGCAAAATGCGTACGAGGCTGAGGATCTTACACAAGACGTTTTTATTCAGCTTTATAGAAAGATAGGCAGCTTTCGCGGTGATTCGGCATTCACGACGTGGCTGCACAGGATGACCGTCAACCAGGTGCTGATGCACTTTAGAAAGCGGACCGTTAAATTTGAAAAAACGACCGAGGAGGGTGAGACGCCAGTCCAGATCGTCTCAGGCACGGAAAACCCGTTCAAGATGCCGATCGTTGATAAGATCGCGTTGGAGAACGCGATAGATCAGCTTCCGGCGGGATATAAGAATGTCTTTATGCTGCACGATGTCGAGGGATTTGAGCACGAAGAGGTCGCAAAGATACTTGGGTGCTCGGTCGGGACGTCAAAATCGCAGCTGCATAAGGCCCGGCTAAAACTGCAGAAACTGCTCAAGAAGAAGGCCAACCCGAGATTGCTCGGTACGTGGCAGTAAGCAGATTTTGCATTGACGAATACAGGAGGCCGTCTCGATGGCGGCCTTATTTTTTTGGCGCGGGCCGCCGAGCTGAATGTAATTGGCTGACAGCCAAACCGGACGCGAATGTATTCCGGGCCGAACACCGCAAACCCTCCTCAGCGATGGGCTCGTGTTCAACCTTCACCGTTTAGAGCGGTCCAATTTCCTTCCCAATCAAAGCATTCGGTCCCGCGAAACCGCCGCTTATAATCGTAAAACGAATTTCCAGAGTAGGAATAACCCTGATAGTAAAACGTCTTGCCCGAACGCGCCGCGAATGCCATTTCTATCAACATGGTATATGTGCCGAGACCGCGACGAGCCAATTCAGGCTCAAACATTGCATAGACGCCTGAGCAGGCAGTTTCGCCGACATCGAAATAGCTGACCGCAATAAGCCTGTCAGCGTCAAAAACCGCGACCTGCATCGCGTCGCATGGGACGCGGGCGGGTTCATGCGAGAGAAAGTCGAAAACGGAAGACGGGACGCCGCGGTCGAACCGACTCTTGTGACGCTCAAACATTGCCTCGGCGTCGGGCGTTATTTCGATCGGCACGATCTCGACCCGGAGATCGGCGTTGTGTCGAAGATTGCGCCGCTGGCTTTTTGACAACGAAAAAGCCGACAAGCGGATGCGAAGCGGGATCACATCTCTGACGTCCAGCTCGTAAAAACCAATATTGTAGCGGAAAAAGTCGGTGCCGAAATGGCGCCAGCCCTGTTCGAGCAAATAGTCGAGCTGGGTCCCAGTAACCTGGTCGGCACTAAAGGTCTGGTTAATGAGATTTGATAGAGGGTCGGTCATCGGCGGCGAACTCGTGACGGGTTCGCTACCAATATTATTTCACAGAGTTACCAGTTGACCTTACCTTCCCGCGAGGTATCGATCTCCGCCACGTCCACACCCTCGCCATAGAAGAAGATCTTCATCTGGTCGAAGAGGAATTGATGGGCGTCTGGGTTCGATACATCGATGCCAAAATGATTGATGAGCTGCATCTGTTTCTGCTGCCACTCTTTCCAGCAGTCCTGGCAGATCTCGTTGCCGATGCGTGTGCCTAGCTCCGTCGGTATCGGCGCAAAGCCCACGGGCGCGCCCTTTTGACCGCACCGCGCGCATTTAAATTTATCGCTTCCAAATAAGGCCATGTAGGAATTTTAACAAATTACGTTGCAACGACCTCGATATCAGGGTCGATCTCCTCGCGGATCATATTTTCGATGGCCAGGAGGGTGCCGGTCAGCGAGCTCGGGCAGCTTCCGCATGCGCCTTGGTAACGAATTGTGAGTGTGCTGCCCTCGAGTCCGACGATTTCGAGCCAGCCGCCGTCGCCGGCCAGATAGGGGCGAATTCGTTCGTCAAGAAGGGCGTCGATCTCGCGGAGCTTTGGGTCGTCATGGGCGACGGCCGCTGCGATGGCTCCGCCGACAGCCGCTGCCGCCGAATGTCCGTTTGCCGCCGTTGCAACCGAAACTGCAGCGCGGATCGGGACGGCCAGAGAGGGCAAGATCTCGTCCCACTCGGCCTCGTCGATTTTTTCGACCGTCACCATCTTGTCCATGTAAAACACGGACACGACATCGCCGACGAGAAAGATCGACTTGGCAAACTCGTCATTCGCGGCCGTCTCGGCATTTTTAAAAGAGTGCGACGTCCCCGCCGACACCGGTTCCCTGAGGATGAACTTTACGGCGTTCGGGTTTGGCGTTTCCTGTATGTCAGCGATCTTGGGCATCGTGTATCCAGAAAAAAGGCGAGATCGTAATCCTTACCTTTTTGTAAACATTATACGATGATTTGACGGCCAAATCCACCGTCAGGGTTGTTTAAAAAGACTCAAGCGGGTCGACCGCCTGATCTCGGGTCCGCCCGCTTGGAATATTCGCGCGACTGTATCTGCAGGGGTGAGCAACGCCGCCGATGAAATATCCGCCGAGGTCGACTATTCGGTGATATGTATCTCCTCGGTTTTATTTACACGACCGGAAAGAAACATGCCGCCGAACACAATGAGCAGAACCGCAAAGATTATCGTAAGCGCGATATAAATTGTCTGCGGCGGATTACTTCGCGTGTACATGACAAAGGCGACCGCGGCGATTATAAGACTAATAATCGCTAACAGGCCGCTAAGCGAACCTTTCATAACACCACCTCCAGCTTGTCAAAAACGCCAAAATACGAATTGGCCGAGGGTCTAATAAGAACCACCGGCACGGTCTGGCCGTTCGAACACTTCGAACCGCATTGTACTACTATATTCCGAAATTACCCTCATATTAACTCTACTTATGGAGGAGCGCAAGCAGCATTTATAAACGTGAGGCGGCTGGAGCGGTCAGATGAGCGCCGCGACGATACGCGGAAATCCCTGTAGATCGGTGAGGAAATCGACCTGCGACCAAACGCCGCGGTCGAATATCGCCTCGACAGCCGGCGACTGGTCAAAGCCGATCTCCATAAAAAGCCGGCCGCCTTTCCTGAGACGCGACGGAGCGCCCACGACAATGCAGCGGACGATACTCAAGCCGTCCCCGCCGTCGGTTAAAGAGGTGAGTGGCTCGAAATCGCGGACCTCGGCCTGGAGCGACTCTACATCGCGACTGGGCACATAGGGCGGGTTTGAAATAATGGCATCGAAAGGTTGTTCCGGGAGATTCGTGAAAACGTTTGACTCGATCAGCGCGAGCCGCGTCGCAACGCCGTGGCGAGCGGCGTTGCGGCCGGTGACAGCGATCGCGGATTTTGAAATATCGCCTGCAACGGCGATCGCAGTTGGCAATGAGTGGAGTATTGCGACAGAAATGCAGCCAGAGCCGATGCCGATCTCGCAAAAATGCGGATCTTCTATTTTGGATAGATGTTTGATCGCCGCCTCGACAAGGATCTCGGTCTCGGGTCTCGGGATGAGCACATCAGGCGTGACCTCAAACTCGAGGCCGTAGAACTCCTGCCGGCCGACGATGTATTGATAGGGTTCGCGCTGAGAGCGGCGTTCAATGAGGGCGCTGAATGTGTCGAATTCGCGGTCCGTTAATCCGTCA
>DASXPW010000210.1:0-2477 GCA_036493385.1 Pyrinomonadaceae bacterium | reverse complement strand
TGGCTGAGGAGAAGCAGGTGTCATGGTCATTCAGCGGGCTCGAAGATCCGTCCGACGCCGTAGCAACTCTAAAGATCAGGAATGCAACGCTCGACGCGACACTCTTGCTTGAGATCGCGCGAGTTTGTAACCAGGCGCTGTTTGCCCGCTCGTCGCTGCAGCCCGAAAAAGAATTCGTTCCAACTCTGTGGAATATCGTCGCCGATCTTCCGCCGACGTTATTCGTCGCGCTTGAGAAGGTGAATAAGACGCTTCTGCCCGGAGGCGAGGTCGACGATTCGGCTTCGCCTGAGCTTGCTCGGCTGCGTCGTGAAATAAGCGCCCAACGAGCACGTCTGACCAAATCATTGGAATCCGTGATGCGATCGGCCGGCACGGCGATCCAGGATGAGATCGTCACCATTCGCAACGACCGGTTTGTCATTCCGGTAAAGGCTGATTTTCGCGGCAAGGTCGGCGGCGTCGCTCACGGATTTTCTTCGTCGGGAGCGACCGTTTTTGTCGAGCCGCTTGAGGCGATCGAGGCCAACAACGAGCTGCAAAACCTGCGCGGAAAGGAAGAGCGCGAGATCGCGCGGATCCTGGACGATCTGACCGAGACGCTGCGTGAACAGCTTCCGGCGATCGAGATGGCTGTCGACGCCGTCGCGGAGCTTGATGCCATCAAATCAAAGGTCGAGTTTGCGCGTAAATTTCGGGCTGTCGTGCCGGAACTTTCAACTGACAACGCCCTGGAGCTCCTGGATGCTCGTCACCCGCTGTTGGAGGAAAGTTTAGGACAGCTATCAGCTATCAGCTATCAGCTATCAGCTATTCCGGAGGAAGGAGCAGTGTCGCCACAAGCTGTGGTGCCGTCGAGCTTTGCGCTCACGATGGAGAAGTCCGTCATGATCATTTCCGGGGCGAATGCGGGTGGAAAGACGGTCGTTTTAAAGACGGCCGGTTTATTGAGCCTGATGGCTATTTCGGGTTTGCCGGTTCCGGCCAAGCAGGCGAGAGTTCCCTTTTATCGCTCGGTGCTTGCTGACATCGGCGATCATCAATCGCTGTCTGCAAATCTCTCGACATTTTCGTCGCATATGTCGAACATCGCCGACATGATGCGCGAATGTGTTGCGCCCGGGCTCATTTTGCTGGATGAGGCCGGCACGGGCACCGACCCGGAGGAAGGCTCGGCATTGGGCGTCGCCATTGTCGATCATTTTCGCCGCGCGCGCGGCGCACAGGTCATCGCGTCGACACACTATCGCGGGCTCAAAATGTACGCAGCGAACGATCCCAACGTGGTCAATGCGTCCGTCGAGTTTGATGAGAAAACGCTGCAGCCGACCTATCGGTTGCTGCTCGGTCTGGCCGGTGCCTCATCGGGCATTGAGATCGCAAACAGATTTGGGATCAACGACGAGGTTATCGCCTTTGCTCGCGAAAATCTTGATGTCTCAACACAGGAGGCCGAGCAGTACCTTCAAAAACTGCAGACCGAAACGACGCAGGCCGAAGATCTGCGTAAAGCTTTAGAGGAAGAGCGCGAGGCCGTCGCAATGAAATATGCGCGGCTAGAGATCGAGGCCGGCAAAAAGGAAAATGAGCGTCAGAAAGAATTTGAACAGGAACTTGCCGGCGCCGTTGAAGAGTTTGATCGCCAGTCAAAAGCGTTTATCCAAGTATTAGAAGACAAAGCTCTTAAAAGTAAGCTCGAAAAAGAGCGCCAGGGCCGAAAGGCGGAACTCAACCGCGCCGTCGTTGCAAAGATCAACGCACCGAAAGCGAGAGGTGCGTCAGCCGCGCGGGCGGAAACAGGACCGATAGGGAGTGTGTCGAGAGCCGATGGAGAGATCGAGATCGGGTCGAAAGTGATCACCTCCTTCGGCAACATCGGCACGGTCGAAAAGATGGACAAAGAAGTCGCGGAAGTCCTCGTTGGCGGCATGCGGCTACGCGAAAAGGTCGGAGATCTTCGGTTAGCCGAAGATCAGTCCAAAGTCCAAAGTCCAAAGTCCAACCCGCGAAGAACCCAGTCGACCTTGGACCTTGGACGTGAGACTTTGGACCTGAGCGCGGAACTCAATTTGATCGGCAGGACCACAGCAGAGGCCGAATACGAACTAGACCGTTTTATAGACGAAGCCTACATGGCCTCACTGCCTCGCATTAGAATAATCCACGGCTTCGGAACCGGCGCACTCAAGAATTTTGTTCATCACTTTTTGAAGGACCATGACTTGGTAGAAAAGTATGGATTCGCCACTCCGGACCAAGGCGGTCAGGGCGCCACGTTTGCTGAACTCCGAATCTAACGGTTCGACGGGATACCCGAATTTCAATTGTGAAGAATTGGCTATTATTTATACTTCTTGCGCTCCCAGCGAGTGCGCCATTTACTGTTATGGCGCAGAGCAAGCCGGAAGCTCGAAATCTCGAAGTTGATCCGAAGCCAACATGCGAAACTGAAAAGCTATTTATTGCGCTGTTTCACA
>DASXPW010000209.1:0-3097 GCA_036493385.1 Pyrinomonadaceae bacterium | reverse complement strand
AAGGCGATCGACGAGAGCACCGATACGTACGACACGATCGACTGGCTGCTCAAAAACGTTTCCGGCAATAACGGCAAGGTCGGCATCAAGGGAGTTTCATACGACGGGTGGCTTTCGACGATGGCGCTGATCGATCCGCATCCGGCGCTAAAAGCGAGCTCGCCACAGGCGCCCGTGGCAGATTTTTGGCTCGGCGACGATTTCTTTCACAACGGCGCGTTTCGGCAGAGCTACGGTTACGAGTACGTCAAGGCGATGGAGTCGTCGAACAAGTTTGAGCCCGTTTCGTTCGGGAAAGAAGACGCCTACGACTGGTATCTCAAATACAAATCGCTCGGCGATCTGACGACATTCATCAACGGAAAATTTCCGACATGGAACAGCTTTGTCGCGCACTCGGCGTACGATTCGTTTTGGAGCTCGCGCGGCGTTAGGAGCAGTCTGCAGAGCGTGTCGGTGCCGACGCTGGTGGTCGGCGGCTGGTGGGACCAGGAAGACCTTTACGGCGCGATCACGACGTATAAGATCCTCGAGGGCTTTGACAAACAAAACCTCGTCTCATTTGTCGAGGGGCCCTGGCGACACGGCGGCTGGGGCGGCCAGGGGCGCAGTCTCGCGGGCGTAGATTTTGGCAGCGCGACCGGCCGGTACTTTCGAAAAAATATCGAGGCTCCGTGGTTCGCCTATTACCTGAAAGGAAAGGGTCCGAAGCCAACGACCGAAGCATACATCTTCCAGTCGGGCTCGGATCGATGGGAATCGTACGACGCCTGGCCTCCAAAAAGGATCGTGAAGGACCGCGACCTTTATTTTCAAGCCGACCATGCGCTTTCATTCGACAAGCCAAAAACGACCGGCGATGCGCAGGACTTTGACAGCTATGTTTCCGACCCCGCAAATCCGGTCCCATACCGCAAGCGTCCGATCGAGGCGACGTATGACCCGAAGGGCTCCGGCTGGTATACGTGGCTCGCGCAGGACCAGGAATTTCTAAAAGACCGCCAGGATGTTTTGACTTGGGAGACGCCTGCGCTCTCGTCGGACACGACGTTGACCGGCGACATCATCGCGCATCTGTTTGCATCGACAAGCGGCACCGACAGCGACTGGGTGGTCAAACTCATCGACGAATATCCGCAGGACGGATCGAAAATGTCCGGCTATGAATTTATGATCGCCGGTGAGATCTTTCGCGGACGTTATTTGACGAGCTATTCGATGCCGAAGCCGCTCGTCCCGGACAAGATCAACGAATACACGATCGACCTGCACGGCAACGACCATGTCTTCCTAAAGGGACATCGGATAGCGGTCGAGGTGCAGAGCAGTTGGTTTCCGCTGTACGACCGCAACCCACAAACGTTTGTCGATAATATTTTTTTAGCAAAGCCGGGCGACTTTCGCGTCGCCACGCAGCGCGTCTATCGCTCGCCGCAATATCCGTCGCACGTGAGCGTCGATGTCGCAAACGCCAATTGAGGGAAAATGAGATTTAGGTCACGCCATCTCTAAATCGTTGACTTTCAACAGGCGAACGGACTAAACTTTGCCGACCTATAAGGAAACGGAGATAAAAAGCTGATGATAAGACTTCCCAAACGTGCGCGAGTGCGCCTGTATAGAATTGTGACGCTCGTGGTCGTTGTTTCGATATGGATGGCGGCAAGCAGTTTTGCGCAAACGGCCGGCGGCAGATATGACGTCGAGCTGGCAGTCCCGAACGGCAAAAAGACGGTTATGACGGATGCGACGCTTAGCTTTGACGGCACGACTATGAAGATCTTGCCCGAAAAGAAGAGCATGCTGGAAAACACAAAACAGTTTGCCTATACGGACATAAAGCAGGCCGACGCTTCATATTCGAAAAAGCCGATGTTGTCCGGCGGCGGCGCGATCGCGACCGCTCTTTTGGTTGGATTCATCTTTGCTCTGCCGTTCCTCTTTATCAAGAAAAAGAAGCATTGGATGAGCGTCCAGACCGGGAACGAATTTGCCGTGATGCAGTTGGGCGACAACAACTGGCGCGAGATCGCAGCAGAGCTTCAGACGCATAACGTCAAGGTCAACGATCTGAAGGAAGTCGAGAAATAAACCTGCCGGTAATCCAAAAACGCGAGGGCCCGCTAATGCGGGCTTTTCCGTTTCGGAAATTCCACGCTGCAAACAGGCCGCCGCTCGCTGGGCTCATTTTCGATGTATCTCGATGAGCGGCGGTTTTGGGTTTTCGGTAGTGGCGTAGATCTCGACGCCATCGGGGCTGTACGCGATGGCTTCGCCGGTGTCGCGCGGGCCGAGGTCGATGCGGACAGGCTGCTGTCGCCAGATGTCGTCAAAATTTGTGTCGGCCGCCGGCAGCGTTAATTCGTACCCGTCGACGTAATCGCAAAGCGCGACGCGGCGGCCGTCAGGCGAGATGTCGCCGCCTGTTAGGAGGCCGACGGGCAGCGACGGAACTTGCATATCTGCGAGCCGGGTGACGGTTTGGACATCGCCGCCGCCAAAGACGGGCTTGATCTTATAGACGCCTGACGGGCCTTTGCGGTGTTTGGTCAAAACGTAAATGTCGCCGGTTGCGGGCTGAACCATCAGCGTCTCGGCGTTTTGATTTTCATCGGCGTAGCTAAAATCGAGCCGCTCGGAGGGCTCGGTGCTCAAAGCGTTTTTCTGCCTGAGGTCTTTTGTTTGATCGGTGACCTGCGGTTCGCGAACGCGGTAGATCGAGTGGACATTTCGCTTGACGGCGTTGTCGCCGATCTCGCCGATGTATATGCGGCACGTCCCGTCGGGTTCACGGCGCTCGGCAATGTCTTCCCAGTCGATGTTTTGCGCGCCGTCGACCTTCCAGGTGCCGAGATTGTCACCGGTCGGACCGAATGCGTAAAGATAGGGCCCGTCGCCCGAGTCATTGTGAGTCCAGAAAACATTAGGCTGGCATTTCGAGACGATCAAACCGCTCGCCTCGTCGATGTCCGGATCGACGAGATGGCCGATGACACGCGGCGGCTCGAATCCGGAGCCGTAATCTTTCTTTTCGGTGCTTGACGTGACCGGCCCGCACGCCGAAAAGATCAACGCCGACGCGGCGACCGATATGACA
>DASXPW010000208.1:0-1549 GCA_036493385.1 Pyrinomonadaceae bacterium | reverse complement strand
CGCGCCGTCAACCACGCGATGATCGCATGACATCGTCACGTACATAACGCTTCGGATGGTGATCTCGCCGTTTCGTACGATCGGTGTGGGCTCCGCTCCACCAACAGCAATGATGCCGGACTCAGGCGGATTGATAATAGCGGTAAATTCCTTAATTCCGAACATTCCTAGATTTGAGATCGAAAACGTCGCGCCGGTGTATTGTTCGGGCTGAAGTTTCTTTGCTCGTGCCTTGCCGGCAAGATCTTTTACCTCGGCGGAGATCTCACGAATTCCTTTCAGATTTGCCCCTCGAACAACGGGCGTGATCAAGCCTTCATCGATGGCGACCGCGACGCCGATATCTGCCTGGTTATAAAACCGAACATTTTTGTCCTGATACGAGGCATTCACGAACGAATGCTTCATTAGGGCCATCGCCGCGGCTTTAATGATAATGTCGTTCACGCTGATTTTCTCGTCCTCGGCAGCAGTACCGTTGATCGATTTTCTTAGCTCAAGAGCACTGTCCATCTCGATCTCGACCGTGAGATAAAAAGTGGGGACGGGTCCGATAGATTCAGTCAATCGGCTCGCAATAACGCGGCGCATCTGCGAGGTCGGCTCATCACGATAACCCGATGCTCCGACAACCGTCGATGGAACAAATGCTTTGGGTTGTGCAGCCGCAGCCGGGCGCGGGCCGGCTAGAGCGGTTTCGATGTCGCGTTTAATGATCCGGCCGTTTGGGCCAGAGCCGGCGATCACCTTTAGGTCAATACCGTTGTCCGCGGCCATGCGGGCAGCGATCGGTGAAACAAGCATTCGCCCGGATTGGCCGTTCGATTTCGTCGGCTCTGTGGAACCAGCCGCAGGTGCGGGCGTCGGCGCCGAGGTTTCCTTCAGTTCCAGTTCAGCGGGCTTTTCGACTTTGGTCGGTGGCGCGGGTTGCTCATCGGCCTTAGCGGCCGCTTTCGCTCCATTTGAGGAAACCTCTTTCAAGAGCGCTGAAATATCCTCGCCTTTATTTCCAACGATCGCGATGGCTTCACCCAACGCGGCTGTTTCGCCGTCACTCTTGAGGATCTTTAGCAATGTGCCGCCCTGTAATGCAGTCATTTCCATCGTCGCCTTGTCGGTGTCGACCTCAGCGAGCGTCTCGCCGCCCTCGAACGAGTCGCCCTCATTCTTGACCCAGCGCGCTATCTGGCCCTCTTCCATAGTGGGCGAGAGCTTTGGCATTAAGAATTTTTCAGCCATATATCAACGATCACAAGTAACAAACTTCTTTCACCGCGGCGACGATCTTAGCAACATCTGGCAGCGCCGCAGCCTCGAGGTTTTTTGCATAGGGCATAGGCGCTTCCGCCGTAGAAATACGTTTGATCGGAGCGTCGAGATAATCGAACGTGTGGTCCATCACTTCGTATGCGATCTCGGCTCCGACGCTGGCAAAGGCGTGCGACTCTTCAGCAATGACCAGGCGATTAGTTTTTTTGACTGAGTTCGAGATCGTCTCTATATCGAGGGGCTTTATTGTGCGCGGATCGACGACCTCAACAGAAACATC
>DASXPW010000207.1:0-5275 GCA_036493385.1 Pyrinomonadaceae bacterium | reverse complement strand
GATCCAACGGACCCGAACGGCGGCACACTTGGGACGCTCAACACAACCCAGTTCGTTTACAAGCGGCTAGTTGCGTCCGCAGCGGACCTTCCATAAAACTAGATCGGAACCGAAAACACGAGCGGCGGCAGGTAAACCTGTCGCCGTTTTTCGTTTGCGTTTAACTATAACGAGCGGATGCCGCCGACATCTACCCCGTCATGGCGCAGTTCGTCCGCTTTGCGATCGTCATTCGCCAGCAAAATGATCGATCGGACGCCGAGATCGGTTAGGATCTGGGCCGCGGCGCGATAGTCGCGAGCATCGGCGCGGAAACCGGCTTTTTTGTATGCAGCGGCCTGTGGGTCACCTACTCGCTTGAAACGTGTGCTTTGAATCAGAGCTAGATGGCCGTTGCCCTTGGCTTCTTGGTCGAGCCAGATAACAATGCCGCGGCCTTCTTGTTCGATCGCTGCCTGGGCAGCCGCCATCTGCTCGCGGCAGTCACACTCAACGCTGTTAAATACATGGGCTCCGACACAATGTGAGTGGACGCGGCACAGAACGCCTTCGCCGCCGTCAATATCGCCCATCGCGATCGCGATCGACTCTTTTTGGCCGTCGTAATAGAGGATCTCTTTAAAAGTCCCGTATTTTGTTTTGAGCTCGCGTTCGGCGAGACGTATGATCATGACTAAATATTTACGCAGGTTCCGCGTTTGAGAAATTGACCATCGCCGGCTTGTCCTTTGTGCTCACCGTTCTCGATAATGACGCGGCCGCGTTGGATGACCGTATCGACGCGGCCCTTGATCGTCCAGCCTTCATAGGTCGAGTAATCGACATTCATGTGCTCGTTCTCGACGCCAAAAGTTGTCTCGGCCTCGGTGTCAAAGATGACGATGTCGGCGTCAGAGCCGACGGCGATAGTTCCTTTTCGTGGAAACAGGCCAAACATCTTTGCCGCAGCGGTCGAGGTCAGCTCGACAAAACGATTGAGCGAGATGCGGTTTTCGGCAACGCCGCCGTTGTAGATCAGCGCCAAGCGATTCTCGACGCCGGGAGCGCCATTAGGAATTTTTGAAAAGTCGTCTTTACCGAGCTCTTTCTGTTCTTTCATGCAGAACGGGCAGTGGTCGGTGGAAATGACCTGCAGGTCGCCCATTTTGAGGCCTCTCCAAAGCTCGGCGTTGTTCGATTTTTCGCGAAGCGGCGGCGTCATGACGTATTTTGCACCCTCGAAATCGTCGCCGTAGTCCTCGATCGAGTGAAACAGATATTGCGGACAGGTCTCGGCAAATGCCGGAATGCCTCGGTCGCGTGCCTCGCGAACTTTATTGAGCGCGTCAGCGCATGACAAGTGAACGATGTATACGGGCGACTCAGCCATTTCGGCAATGGCGATCGCACGGTGAACACCCTCCGCTTCGGCGATGGTAGGCCGCGTCAGCGCGTGCCACTTAGGCGCCGTTCTTCCCTGCTGGAGCGCGCGTTTGATGATCTCGTTAATGACGATGCCGTTTTCGGCGTGCATGCAGATCAATCCGCCCCGCTCGCCCGCGGCGCTCATCGCGCGAAAGATCGTTGCATCGTCGACGAGAAACACCCCCGGATATGCCATGAAGAGCTTGAACGACGTAATTCCTTCATCCATCAACGTGTGCATCTCTTCGACGTTCTTGTCCTCAAAATCGGTCGTGATGAGGTGAAAGCCGTAGTCGATGGCGCATTTGCCTTCGGCCTTGGCGTGCCAATTGTCGACGCCCGCGATCATCGATTCGCCTTTGTATTGCACCGCAAAGTCGATAATGGTTGTCGTCCCGCCAAATGCAGCCGCACGCGTGCCCGTGAAGAAATCATCTGAGGCCTGCGTGCCTCCGAACGGTAGCTCCATATGAGTATGCGGATCGATGCCGCCGGGAATAACGAGCTTTCCCGAGGCGTTGATAACTTTATCGGCTTCGACATCGAGCGTTTTGCCAATAACAGAGATCGTCTCGCCGTCAATGAGGAGATCGGCGGTGTAGTCGTCAACGGCAGTAACGACCCGGCCGTTTTTGATGAGTGTTTTCATATTGATGGATGTCGATCGATGCTCAAGTTATTGAGACTACGTCGAAGCCCAGTGCGCTGGCTGCGTTGGCTAATCGATGATCCGCAGTAATAAAGGGCGGATTTCGGGGCTGTTCGCCGCAGCATATGAATGCAGCAGCAAGTTGAAACGAATCCAACGCTCGCAGGTCGTAGATCTCGGGAATTCCTATTGCGAGTTTAAGGAGCCCTCCATCCGATTCAATCCTTCTAGCGCGGGAATACATTCTTTCCCATCTTTGAACGGCAACAGCGGAATCTCGGTCATTCAACAATGACTCGCGTCGGAGCCGTTCAATGCTACTGTAGATTTCAAGGGGTGTGCCCCACCAAAGAACAGCGGTCGGAAATTTCCGATCGGCAGCCTTAGCTTTAGGAGTTGCCTTTTGAAAACAACATAGCGGAACCAACGCGCTGGTGTCCCAAAAAGCGATTTCAGTCTTCATATCGCTCCTCAAAAAGAACTTCGATCCCGCGATTGCCCTTTACAAACGGCAAGTTCGCTTCATAAAAGGATTCTGGCAGTGGCCCGTCGATCTCAGGTAGAGTCATGGCTCCCTTCGCCACAAGTTCCATTTCTTCTGCATCGTAATCATCCGTATGCTCAAGCGGTACGATCTTGGCAAATGGAACGTTCCGTTCACTGACCAAAACTTCGTCGCCCCGTTTTACTTCACTTAGGTAGCGACTAAGATGATTTCTCAGCTCAGCGATATTTGCCGTTTTCATACTTGGCCACTATAGCCAATACGGCTAACTCGGCCAAGTCACCGTAATTTGATTGCTGACGCCGAACGACGTCTATGCCGCCAGATCAGGAATTCTGCAAACAGGATGTTTGGCACCCAGCCGAGCCAGGCCACGGTGCGATAAACGTCCATTGGCGGAAAGTCGAATGTATTGTTGATCCCGTATTTCCATGCTCTGAGCGTCAGCGCCGAGAGAGTCAGAGCATAACTTCGGATCATAAAATCGCGATGACCAACGAAGTCGCCGTTTCGCGCTTTTTGAACGGCGATGGCCGTAAATGTGATCCAGCCGATGGCGAGTGTGACGAACGATATCTTTGAAGTTAGACCGCCGTTGGCGTAAAAGCCCATGATCAGCCCGGCAGGCCCCGTTATGAACAGAACGTCAACGGCGTAAATGTATCCGAACGTACGATGCAGCTTAGGCCAATAGGTGCGGATGTTTTCCGTAAATTGGGTGAAGCCGGCAAGCAAGACCCAGATGCTCATGTAAATGTGGACGAAAAATGCCGTCCGCCAAAAGTCGATGTCGATATAATCCTGCTTGATGCGGAGAAAGCCGACGTCGGTGTTGTAGGGCATATAGGCGAGCGATATCCGCGCCATCAGAAAGACAAAGAATGCGAGCGTCGCCAGAAGCAGCGCGTTTAGTAATGCGCCGCGGTTGAAAAGCGTTTTGGCTTTAGGTAATAATGGGCCACCATCCATATGAAACGATCACTTATCCTTGTTCTGGCCGCCGCCACGCTGCTCGGCTGCAACGTTACGAAGAAGACTGACACCACCGGTAAGGTGGATGATACCACCGCGGCCAATTCTGCGGCAGCCAACACATCGGCGTCGCCGGCTCAAGCGGCGGTTGACGCCGATGCGCAGAAGATACTTGGCTCGTATGTCGGCGCGTTCGGTGACAACAAGATCACCGTGCTGATAACAAAAGTCGGCTCCAATGCGGTCGCTGGCCGCAGCATCGTTGGCGGCAATGACAGGCCGTTTGACGGGACGTATCAGGTCGAAAATGCCGTGTACTCGGTCGTTGCTAACGAGCCGGGCGATCATAAAGACGACGGCGTTTTCAAATTTAGCGTCTCCTCGACCGATCCGGGCAAACTCGAGGGAACATGGAAGCCAAACGACCCCAAACGGCCCGAAAAATCATACACGCTCGACCGCCGACAATTTGAATATCGACCCAGCGTCGGCAACTGGCCTCAGGCATCTACTCGACTCCTGAAGATAAGCGACGTCGAAAACCTTGGCAAGGAAGACCTTTCGTTCATGCGAAACGAGATCTTTGCACGGCACGGATACTGCTTCAGTAGAAAGGAAATGCGTCAGATGTTTGAGAACGAGGCGTGGTACATCCCGAACACCGTCGATATAAAAGGTTACCTAACGGACATCGAGAAAAAAAATATCGCCCTCATAAAGCGTTACGAAAAATACGCTGATGAATACGGTGATGAGTACGGGCGATGACAGAAGCCCGATCGGGAATTTGCGCAGGCGCAATGTTAAAAATGAAAACGACAAAAGCGAGAATTGCGAGTGAACCCTTTTTCATTTACATTTACCTCTCGCGATCGATAGCTCGGATCTTGAGATCGACCAGTAACAGTTTGAGTTACTACTGATCTGGACTGATGACCTCACGAAATGTTTTCCAGCCGTCGAGCGTCTTTCGGATCAATACCAGGAAAGTCATCGTTTCTTTGACCTTTTCCGCCGCACTCGATGGATTAAATTCGAGCGTGTCGGTTCCAAAAGCATACGCCCATTCGGAACTGATCACCTCGACTTCCAAAGGAACCACTTCAAAACTTGCTCCGGGCGGGAGTTCCGGGCGATTTTGGAAGACCGCCTTTAAAGACTCGATCCCTTTAACCGGCGGGCTGCCGGGTATCGAAACGATCGCGTCCTCGTCGAAAGCCGAAGCGTAAAGAGCCACGTCATTCTCAGCATAGGCTCGCTTGATCGTCTCCGCTAGCATTTGAAGCGCGGCCAGCGCCTCGGAGCGCTCCGATGGTGCCGGTGAAGTCGGTAGATCCATAACTAAAGGACTGGATGCCATCGATCAGCAAAGCGCAAATCCCGCATCGAGAGCGTTTATCAATTCGTCAACCGTATCTTTTGTAGAATTCAACATCAGACCCGTGCGGATGACATTGCCGTATAGGCCGCCCTTGCCTATCAGGACGCCTTGCCGTTTTGTTTCCTCAAAGACTTTCAGCACAGCGTCGGCGGCCGGCTCTTTGGTCTCGCGATCTTTCACCAGCTCGATTCCCTGCATCAGGCCCATGCCGCGCACATCGCCAATTATCGAATATTTCTCTTTTAGCGCGTCGAGTTTGCCGCGGAAATAATCCCCTACGACACGGGCGTTAGTGCGAAGGTCATTCTTCTCGATGAAATTAACGACGGCGAGGCCGACGGCCATCGATACGGGGTTGCCGCCG
>DASXPW010000206.1:0-2708 GCA_036493385.1 Pyrinomonadaceae bacterium | reverse complement strand
TCGCAATTCATCAGAGCGCGCCAAGTTGATCGCACGTCGTTTCCGAGCGGCGTGACCAGCCCCATTCCCGTAACTACTACTCTACGTTTCATAGCAAGTTTCGAGTTCCAGCTTCAGCTGGCCGTTTCAACGGGAAGCGTCTCATAAAAACATCTGCCAACTAAAGTTGGAACTCTAAACACTTATTTCTGATGCTGCTCGACGTAGGCGTAGGCATCGCGGACACTCTGGATCTTTTCAGCGTCCTCGTCCGGGATCTCGATGTCGAATTCCTCTTCAAAACGCATAACGAGTTCGACAAGGTCCAACGAGTCTGCGCCGAGGTCCTCAATGAACCGCGCATTCTCCGTTACCTCGGCCTCATCAACCCCGAGCTCGTCAACTATGATCTGTTTGATCTTATCCTGAACTTCTGACATATATTCTCCTGTTTCAAATTGAGTCTAAAGTATTTCGTAAACTTTCCGTGTCGCTGATATTTAATGTTCTCACGTTGCGATCGATCTGGTGTACAAGGCCGCTCAATACTTTGCCCGGGCCGATCTCGACGAACGTATCTACACCATGCGAAATAAGACACCTGACGGACTGCATCCACAATACCGGCGACGAAACTTGTCTGGTCAGGGCATCAAGCGTCGCCAAGCTGTCAAAGCGAGGCTCAGCGTCAACATTGTGCACGACCTGAAAGCCATAGCTACCATACTGCAGTTTCGCCAGGTCGACCGCGAGTCTCTCCTGGGCCGGCATCATCAGCGAGCAGTGAAACGGCGCCGATACGTTTAGCTTTATCGCACGTTTAGCGCCTCTCGTTTTTAAGATCTCACAAGCACGGTCGATAGCCTCTGTATTCCCGGCGATCACGACCTGCAACGGCGAATTGAAATTCGCGGGACTGCAAACCTGGTGTTGAGCCGCCTCGTTACATCCCGCTCTCACAGAATCGCCATCCAAACCCAATATCGCGGCCATCGCGCCGATGCCAACCGGCACGGCTTCCTGCATATACGTACCGCGAACGCGCACAGTTCGGACGGCGTCGGCAAGGTTAAGAACGCCCGCTGCGACCAGGGCTGAGTACTCGCCCAGACTGTGTCCAGCGGCAAGATCCGGCATCCGCGCGCCTTCGCTCTGCATCGCGCGAAACGCCGCGACCGAAGTGGTTAAGATCGCCGGCTGAGTATTCGCCGTTGACGCAAGGTCTTCGTCGGTCCCCGAAAAACACATTTCGGAAAGCTTGAACCCGAGTGCGTCGTCCGCCTGCTCAAAGACCTCTCGAGCAGCCGCAAAATTATCAGACAGATCTTTTCCCATTCCGACGGATTGCGAACCCTGTCCCGGGAAAATGTACGCAATTTTCGACTTGCGATTTTCGATTTGCGATCGCTCGCTATTGACCATTTCGGAAACCGCGATGAGCAAAAACCAAATCGCAAATCGCAAACTGAAAATCTAAAATCTAATGAGCGTGCCGCCCCAAGTCACGCCCCCGCCGAACGCCGTAAGCAGCACGAGGCTTCCGTCTTTGATCTTTCCCTTTTCGATACACTCATCGATCGCTATCGGGATCGACGCCGACGACGTGTTACCGTGCTCCGCGATATTCGAATAGACCTTTTCCTCAGCGACGCCCAGCCGCGAGGCAACAGCGTCAGTAATGCGTTGATTCGCTTGATGCGGAATGACCATATCAACGTCGTCGATCGAATATCCCGCTTTTTGCAGCACTTCAAGTGAAATATCGGCCATCGAACGTACAGCGACCTTGAAAAGCTCATTGCCCTTCATTTTGAAGTAATGCATCCGGTCGTCGATCGTCTGATGTGTCGTTCCCAGCTTGGTACCTCCGGCAGGACAGTAGAGCTGCTCTTCATATCTGCCGTCCGAGCGTATCTTTGTCGCGAGAATTCCTTTGCCTTCCGGAACCGGGCCAACAACGGCCGCACCCGCGCCGTCGCCAAAGATGACGCAGGTCGATCTGTCAGTATAATCGACGTATTTTGTCAGAACCTCGGCACCGATAACCAGTGCATGCCTGATCTGGCCGGTGCGGATCATCGATTCGACCATTGTCAGGCCGTAAAGAAAACCCGAACACGCCGCAAAAACGTCCATGCCGGCTGCGTTGGTCGCGCCGATCTGTGCCTGTATCAGTGCACCCGTCGACGGCATGATCTGATCCGGCGTCGTCGTGGCGCAGACGATAATGTCGATATCTTCGGGCTTCAGTCCGGCGCGATCGAGAGCCTGTCGCGAGGCCTTTGAGCCAAATTGCGACGTATACTCGTTTTCCGCGGCTTTGTGACGTTGTTTGATGCCGGTACGGGTGGTGATCCATTCATCCGAGGTATCGACGAGCTTTTCCAGATCGGCATTCGTAAGAACACCCTCCGGATAGGCGTGACCGATACCGATGATCCCGGCGTTTTGAGATGCCATTGAAAAAAATTAGACCTTAATTCTTGAAAAAACTCAAAAACTACTCGGGTTCCTTAACATCAATGACTTGCCGTCCTTTATAGGTGCCGGTCTTGGCGTCGATCCGATGAGGCCTTCGCGGCTCGCCGGAGTCTTTGTCGAGATAAAACTGCGGCACCGGCAGAGCATCATGAGCCCGTCTTTGTCGAGTTCTCGATTTGGAATGTCTTCGTTTTGGATTAGGCATAACTAAATCTCTTTCCTATAAAATTGGTCGACTATTAACAATT
>DASXPW010000205.1:0-3248 GCA_036493385.1 Pyrinomonadaceae bacterium | reverse complement strand
CGTACAATTTCACCCCGAGGTTTCACACACGCCTCAAGGCAGAGAGATCCTGAGAAATTTTCTTTTCAATATCTGCGGTTGCAGAGGCGACTGGACGCCCGCGCAATTTATCAAGGAAGAGATCGAGAAGATCCGAGCGTTGGTTGGGCCGAGCGAACGCGTCGTTTGCGGTCTTTCGGGTGGTGTCGATTCGACCGTCGCGGCAATGCTTGTTTATGAAGCGATCGGCGATCGCCAGACATGCATTTTTGTAAACAACGGCCTTCTCCGCTATCGCGAATTCGAAGACACGCTCGCCGCCTATAACAAGAATTTGCACCTGAATGTCATTGGTATCGATGCTTCAGAACAGTTTTACAGCGCATTGAAAGGCATCAGCGATCCAGAACAAAAACGCAAAGCGATCGGCGGCAGGTTCATCGGCGTTTTCGACGCCGAGGCAAACAAGATCGGTGACGTGAAATGGCTTGTCCAGGGGACGCTCTATCCGGACGTGATCGAATCGGTGACCTTGCGAGGCGCGTCCGTTACGATCAAGTCGCATCACAATGTCGGCGGCCTGCCGGAAAATATGAATTTAAGACTCATCGAGCCGCTGCGTGAGCTTTTTAAAGACGAGGTGCGGGCCATCGGCCGCGATCTTGGCATTCCGGAAATGATCCTCGAGCGGCATCCGTTTCCGGGGCCCGGGCTCGGCGTTCGCATCTTAGGCGAAGTCACGCCGGAAAAGGTCGAGCTGCTCCAAAAAGCCGATCGTATCTTCATTGACGAGCTTCACAATTTCGATCTTTACAAAGACGTCTGGCAAGCCTTCACCGTTCTCCTGCCGATCTATTCGGTTGGCGTAATGGGCGACTATCGAACGTACGAGCAGACCGTCGCGTTACGGGCCGTCACCAGCATGGACGGGATGACCGCCGACTGGGCGCGTCTTCCCCACGAGTTTCTCGCAAAGGTTTCGTCCCGGATCACCTCTGAGGTCCGGGGAGTAAACCGCATTGTGTACGATATCTCGTCCAAACCGCCGAGCACGATCGAATGGGAATAAATCGCTCCCTAATTTCTTTGGCCAAGCCTCACTTTTTGTGTACCATATATCGAATAGCAAGCCCACCAGTTCGGTCCCTAATTGGGACTTATTGTACAAATATGTCTAATTTAAAGGATTCCGATCGCGTTTCGACCGGCGTTATCGGGCTGGATAGCATCTTACGTGGCGGACTTCCGAAAAGTCGTCTTCACCTTATCGAGGGAAGTCCCGGAACGGGGAAGACGACCCTGGGACTACAATTTCTATTGGAAGGCGCCAGGAACGGCGAGACCGGTCTTTACATAACGCTCTCAGAGAGTCGCGACGAGCTCAACGCCGTTGCAGCATCTCACGGCTGGTCGCTTGACGGCATCGAGATACTCGATCTGACCGAGTCAAGAAATGCCCTCGATGAAAACTCCGGCTACACGGTCTTTCACCCGTCGGAGGTCGAGCTCGATGAAACCACGCGCGCGATCCTCGATGAGGTGGATCGGATAAACCCAAGCCGTATCGTTTTTGACTCGTTATCGGAAATGCGGATGCTCGCCAGCGAGGCTTTGACATTCCGGCGTCAGATATTGTCACTTAAACAATATTTCCTTGGAAAACAATGCACCGTACTTCTACTTGACGACCTCACGACCACGATGCCGGACCGACAATTGGAGAGCGTCGCACATGGTGTGATAAACCTCGAATATGTGCCTGCCGAATACGGGCGTCAACGTCATACACTTCGCGTTGTAAAGATGCGCGGCGTCAATTTTCAGTCGGGTTCTCATGATTTCAATATCGAAACAGGCGGCGTAGTTGTTTTTCCTCGGTTGTCGTCCGAGTCCAAGTTGGGAGCCGCTACCGAAGTGCTAAAAAGCGGGTCCGAAAACCTGGATGGTCTCATGGGCGGCCTTCACTACGGCACCAGCACCATCCTGATCGGACCGGCGGGCGTGGGAAAGTCTACGCTGGCGATGATGTATGTATACGCGGCGGTCAGCAATGGCGAGCGGGCCGCCATATATCTTTTTGACGAGAGCCCCGAGGTGCTTTTTAAGCGGACCTCGGCCATCGGGCTGGATATTCAGAAATTTGTCGATGAGGGAAAGATCGCGCTGCGGCAGATACAACTTGCCGAGCTGACCCCGGGCGAACTCTCACACATGGTGTCTCGCGAGGTTGAAGAAAACGGAACGCGTCTCGTCGTCATCGATAGCGTCAACGGTTATCTGATGGCGAGTCCGCAGGAGAAATTTCTTACGATGCAGTTTCACGAGCTCCTTTCCTATCTTAATCGGAATGGAGTACTCAGTATTTTGGTCGTCGGACAATACGGCTTGGTCGGCAGCATGCAAACCCCGATCGATATGAGCTATCTAGCCGATACGGTCGTCTTGCTTCGGTATTTCGAAGCGGAAGGCACTATTCGACAAGCGATCTCGGTTCTCAAAAAACGCACAGGCGAGCATGAGCGGACAATTCGCGAGTTCAAGATAGGCAAAGGTGGGCTGCTACTCGGAGAACCGCTGAGGGAATTTAGAGGTGTGCTTACGGGTGTTCCCGTCTACCAGGGCGATACCGCTACGTTGATGCAAAAAGTTGTCAAAAGCGACTGATGATAACGAAAACACGGTTTACGTTCTCGCACCGACCGGGCGTGACGCTGAGCTTGTTTGTTCGATCCTCGGACGTGCCGGGATCGAGGCCGAGGTATGCGATGACGCGGACAAACTAAATAGCTCCATAGCGACCGGCGCGGGGGCGGTGCTTATTGCGGAGGAGGCGCTCGAACAGAAAGTTGCGGCCTCGCTGGTCGGAACGCTCAGCCGGAAGCCCGTTTGGTCCGATCTTCCCGTCATTATCTTTTCGAGTAGCGGGCGGAGTGCCGAAGCGATCCTTCAGACATTCAGTGGTCGAATAAACGCGACGGTGGTCGAACGCCCGATTCGCATAACCATGCTTCTTAGTGCCGTTCGAGGCGCTTTGCGGGCACGGGAGCGCCAATATCAGGCACGCGATCTGTTCGACCAGCTTGAGCAGTCGGACAAACAGAAGGACTTGTTTCTGGCGACGCTTTCACATGAGCTGCGAACGCCGCTCAACTCGATCCTTGGCTGGCTGCAGATCCTAAAAACCGATCCGCTCGGCCACGAAAAGCTCGACCATGCGCTCGATGTGATCGAACGCAATGCCAAGGCGCAGTCTGAAATAATTTCGGACA
>DASXPW010000204.1:0-3454 GCA_036493385.1 Pyrinomonadaceae bacterium | reverse complement strand
GCTTTTCGAACGGATCGCCCAATACCTTTAACCCGATAACCGAGCCGACAAAATCTGCCGGGAAAAAGATCAAGGCTTTTCGAATTACAGAGGTTGGTCGCGGTAACGTTCCTGACGAGGACATCGGCCGCGAGATCAAGCCCGAAAGAAAGTTGATCAACATTTTTTCGTACAATGTCGGTACTTCGTCGGCCGCCGACAAGATCGCCTTTCAGCATCCGGCGATCTTTCCGGAACAGCTTGCAGCCGATCAGATCTCCACGTGGACAAACAAGGGCGATCTTGTTTACGACTGTTTTATGGGCAGTGGCACCACGGCCAAAACGGCGGAGCTACTCGGCCGCCAGTGGATCGGCTCGGAGGTGTCATCCGAGTATATAGAGATCGCGGGTGCACGGCTGAAACCGTACTTAAATCAGGAAAAAGCCGCTGCTCGTTGACAACCAAAACAGCCGCGGACGCGTCTATTTACAACAGATCATATCCGCCACTCTCTCCGACCCAAGGAGACGTATGAAAAGAATATTTTTAATAGCCGCGCTTTTTGCGCTACCCATGCTGGCGTTCGGACAGCCGCGGCAGATGGCCAAAACTTCCACCGGGGTCAAGCCTGCGCCGGCACCCGCCAGCTTTGAGGCAAAATACGAAGGCGGCATGTTTGGCTTTAGCAAGAAAACTGTCGGCACGCTGAAATTTGACGACGCCAATTCGCGTATCGTCTTTTACGGCGAAGACAAAAAAGAGTTGTTCGGCGTGCCATATGATGCGCTTCTGGTGATCTATCCACAGTCGCAGTCGGTCACGTCGACGACCGGTAATGTGGTCAAAAATATTCCGCTGCCGGGAGCCGTGCTGGGTGGCTTTATCAAAGAAAAGAGAAGCTATCTGGTGATCAACTTTGACGATCCGGACGTTGATGCGAAAGGCACGGTCAACTTTAAGCTCGACAGCAAGGAATTGCTTGATTCGGTGCTGGACACGCTAGCGGGCAAGGCGGGTCTTGAGCAGCGCGGCGACGCCTATTATCGCCCGCGAAGAGCAAAATCTACGTCATGAGTCTGTTCGGAGATGCTCATCCGGAATAACTGAAAACGGATAGCTGATAACTGAAAATCGATCCATTGTCAGTTACTCGGTCTCCAGCGTAGTTATCCAGAAAAGATTAGTTTAGATCCCCGAAGCGATGCTGGATGATCGTTGTCACGGCGATCGCAGCGGTTTCGGCTCGCATAATTCGGCCGCCAAGCGTCACGACCCGGACGCCGGCGGCCTTAGCATTTTCTAGCTCGACATCATCCCAGCCGCCTTCGGGACCGATGATGGCGGTCATTTTTTTAGCTGGAAGGTCGGCGGGCAGACTCTCGCCACTGCGTTCGGAAAAAAGAAGGGTGTCTTTCGACTCCGTATTTTGCAAGAATTCTGCCAGATCCACGGGCCCTTCAACAGACATTAAATATGCGCGGCCGGATTGCTTTGACGCCTCGAGGGCGATCTTGCGCCAGCGCGTGAGTCGCGCCGTCGATTCTTTCGACCGCACATCAGTCCGCGCCGTGCGAAGCGCAACGAGATGATGCACGCCGAGCTCAACGGCCTTTTGAACCACGAGATCAAATTTCTCGCCTTTCAGCATCGCGGCGGCGAGTGTCAGATCAAGGGTCGACTCGGGAGACGCCGCTTCGATCCGCTTTTTTATGAAAAGCTCGGTGCCGCGCCTTGAAACCGTCGATATCTCGCAAAGAAACTCATTGCCCTGGCCGTCAAATACCGCAACCGCATCGCCCGGGACAAGTCTGATCACCTTACGCAAATGGCGCGTTTCGCCAGCGTCAAGTATGACGCGGCCAGTGCTAGAGTTAGCTGCGGGGGCGAAAAATCGGTGCATTAGTTTCCGCTCTCACCGAACTGTTTCCGGAAATCCGCAGAGGCGCGTCGCATCTTGATCCAGTTCTCAAAAACTTCCGGCGACTGCAGCCAGATAGTGAGCCACTCGGTGATCTCGCGGGCAATATTACGCTTTTCTATATTAACTTTGCGGTCACGCGATGTTTTCAACAGATTCGATTTTGCTTCTAACAGCTCATCGCGAAGCAGACGCAGGCCTTCCTTATCACTTTCCGATTTGAATTTCCGCCTAATATTCTCGGCGTGGCGAATACTGTTGTATGCGGCATCAAGATCGTCGAGCTTTAGCAAGTTCCTGAATTCAGCCTCGTGCGGCTGGTCGGTAAAGCGCTCGACCCAGAGTCCCATTATTTCTGAATGTCGGAGCGCAGCTCCTTCGTCCGCCAGCGTGCGTGCGATGCGCATCGGCGACTCAACTGCGGCATCACCATAGCGGCCGCGAACGGCCTCCTCGATAGCCTCTATTTCGGCGGCGCCGACGCTTTCGCAGTCGAGCTTTTCCCAAACTTCGATGATCAGATCTTGCTTGGTGCGAGAGGTCCACATTCGGGAAAATTTAAACCGAACCTTTGCGAAGCGTAGTCAGCAGCGAGCTGGAGGAATGGTCTTTTGGGTCACCGACTATCGCTACCTGACCGCCATATTCGCGCACGATCGAGCGCTCGGGGACCGTTTCGGTCGTGTAATCGGTACCCTTGGCATGAAACTCGGGTTTGATGAGACGGATAATCTCAGAGACAGTCGGCTGATCAAAGATCGTAACCGCGTCAACGCAGCGAAACGCCGCAACGATCTCGGCACGTTCATCCTGCGAGATAACAGGCCGTCCATCGCCTTTGAGCTTGCAAACCTGTTCGTCGGAGTTTATCGCGACGAGCAATGTGCCGCCGAGAGATTTTGCTCCGAGCAGGTATCTAATGTGCCCGGCGTGAATTAGATCGAAACAGCCGTTTGCGAGGATCAGCTTTGATCCCCGACCGCGCGTTGACGCGGCAAAGTCAGAGAGCACGTCTCGAGTCAGTATCGGTGCCAACAGATCGCTCATCAGACAGCCAGGTCGGAGTGTACGAGCAGGTCCTCATTCGTAAGCGACTCGATCAATTCGGTCGACGAAACGGTCGCTGTGCCCTTTTTCATAACGACGATCCCGCCGGCGTGGTTCGCTATGGTCGCCGCATCACGAAAGCTTAAACCTGACGCAAGGCCGAGAGCGTACGCCGCAATTACCGTGTCGCCCGCGCCGGTTACATCTACCGGCTCGGTTGATCCGATCGCCGACATCCGATAGGTGCCCAGACCGGGCTCGACGACGATCACCCCTCGATTGCCGCAGGTGACAATAATGGACTCAAACTCGAGGTCCTTACACAATCGCAAACAATCCGCATCTGTAAATTCGGCACCAAGAAGCTGTTCCACCTCTTCCTGGTTGGGCGTGGCGGACGTCGCACCGGTCAACTCGCGAAGGCGAGATCGAGAGTCGGCGATGAGCGGTATCTCGTATTTTTTTGCAAGACGCCGGGCTTCATCGTAAAGGTCATCGCTCAAGACA
>DASXPW010000203.1:0-3699 GCA_036493385.1 Pyrinomonadaceae bacterium | reverse complement strand
TGATGTTGGCGGCGAAGGCATCGGGCAGCATTGATCTTATTGCGCTCGACGACGCGCTGAACAGGCTGGCCGCGATTGACGCGCAGCAGGCGCGGATCGTCGAGCTGCGATTTTTTAGTGGATTTAGCATCGAAGATACGGCCGACGTGCTGGGAATATCGCCGTCAAGCGTCAAGCGCGATTGGCGCGCCGCCAAGGCGTGGCTGCGCCATGAATTGGAAAAGGGAGGCGCATCATGACCTCCGAGATCTGGCAGCAGGCAAAGGATATATTCAACTCGGCACTCGAGTTACCAGAGGAAGTGCGCAACGAATATATTGCTGATGCTTGTGATCGAGATTCCGAGCTTCGCCGCCGGGTGGAGGAATTATTAAGCTCGTACGACACCGATTTTATGGAACGCCCGATCGAGGCGGCTGAAAGTGGATCCCATTTTCGACTATCGGTCGATTCCATGATCGGTCGGTATCGGGTCATTCGCCTGCTTGGAACAGGCGGCATGGGTGAGGTTTATTTGGCGCTAGATCCAAGCCTCGACCGCAAGGTAGCCGTTAAGACACTCAATAGAAAGTACGCCGAGAACCAGTCGAACATTCAGCGATTCATCCAGGAGGCGAAAGCCGCGTCGGCGCTGAATCACCCAAACATACTAACCATTCACGAGATCGGAAAAACCGAAACGTCGCATTACATTGTCAGCGAGTACATTGAGGGTAAGACCCTTCGCGAGATCATAGTCGAGCGTCGACTGAAACTGTCGGAAAAGGTCGATATCGCTGCACAGATCGCCGGCGCGTTGTCGGCCGCACACGCCGCTGGGATCATCCATCGAGATATCAAACCGGAAAATATCATTGTTCGCGACGACGGATATGTGAAAGTACTTGATTTCGGTCTCGCCAAACTCTTACCTCAGCAACGGTCATTTATCGGGTTTGAAGAGGCGACAATGCCGCAAAATCGGACCGCGGAAGGAGTCGTTCTCGGTACAGTGAGCTATATGTCACCGGAACAGGCGCGGGCCGATGCAATAGATTCGCGCACCGATATCTTCAGTCTCGGCTCCGTCATTTATGAAATGGTCGCCGGCAGAACGCCTTTTGCGGGCGGGTCGATGGCCGAGACATTTGCGAACCTGATCAACAAAGACCCGCGGCCGATGTCGGAGCTTGTCGCTGGAACTCCCGACGAGCTGCAGCGGATAGTCTCGAAGATGCTTCGAAAAGATCCGGATGAGCGCTACCAGACGATGAAAGACCTGCTCGTCGATCTGAAAGACCTCAAGGCGCAAACATCGGGCAGATACGACCGAATATCTTCGCCGGAACACAACCAGGAGACAGCGGTGTTTGAGCAAACCACCGGCGGTCTTGGGCAATCGACCGCAGGCGTCGAAGCCTCGATCAAATGGTACCGACAGCCCAAATGGACGCGTGGAATTGTCGTGACCGTGTTGCTGATTCTAGCGGTTATTGGAACGGCGATCTTTGCATCACTTTATTCACGGTCGACGCCGCCTGAACATGCCGAGACCCAAATAGAAGCGAGATCTCCGGCGTATGATCTTTACATTCGAGGAAAAGTAAAGGTAACTGCCATAAACATTGACGACAATTCTGCGGCCATTAATTTGCTCGAGCAAGCGGTTGCTGTTGATCCCAACTATGCGCAAGCGTGGGCCGCGTTGGCCCAAGCTTATAATTTTCGATCTTTCTACTTCGCGCCCGTTTCTGAACAAAAAACTTTGGACGAAAATGCCGCCGTAGCGGTTGAAAAGGCGATGCAGATAAATCCCAACCTGGCTGAAGCGCATTTTGCACGTGGGCTGGTGCTCTGGACTCATGGAAATCGTTTTCCTCATGAACAAACTATCCAGGCCTTCAAACGCGCTGTCGATCTGAATCCTGACTTTGACGAAGCGCATCATTGGCTCGGAGTGGTTTATTTGCATATTGGGCTGCTTGACGAAGCATGGGATGAAACGCAGAAGGCACTGACGTTAAAACCAGACAACACCCGCGGGCGATTTCGCCTCGGTGTGATCGACGTTTACCGCGGCAAGTATGAGGACGCGTTATCGGTTCTTAAGACCGTTCCGCCTGATTCCAACCCCGAAGATATTTATAGGCAAGAAGCAGCGGCATTGTTTGGGCTTGGCAGGTATAAGGAAGCTCAAGCCGTCGTTGATCAGTTTTTGAAGGATTACCCGTCGGACTTGGGTGGCTGTGTGACGAGTATCAACGCAATGCTCCTCGCAGAGGCCGGCAAGCCTCAGGAGGCAGAAGATGCGATTCGGCACGCGATCGAGATCGGACACGGATTCGGCCACTTTCACCACACGGCGTATTACATCGCATCGGCTTACGCGATCATGAATAAACCGGAAGAGGCGATGAAATGGCTGCAAAATGCGGCGGACGACGGCTTCCCTTGTTACTCATATTTTGCCATCGACCCGAACCTCGACAACATTCGCAAAGACCCGCGTTTTGTCAGCTTTATGAAAAAGGGCAAGGCGCAGATGGACGCCTTCAGAAAGGAATTTAGCTGACTCTTTTTGACGCGGGCAGTCTCAGACGTCCTGACGCGTTACGCCGTCGATCTCGAGGATCAGGCCCGCACCGTACGCCTTTGCCGGGGTTTGATATCCGGGCTTGAAATTTCCGCTCATGATCTTTTGAACGATATTTAGCGCCGCGAGCGCGGTAACGGTATAGCCTTCGGGAGCGGCGAGACGCGATTCGACGCGGTTGCCGTTGGCGTCTTCGGCTTCGCCCCAGATGAGACTTTTTCCTTTCGCTCTGGCCTCGTCGGACGGGCCGCCCAGCGGGATCTGCTGAAGCAAATAGTCGTTCACGGGTTTTGCGGCCATTAGCCAGCCCAGATAGCGGCTGAGCTTTAATATTCGCAAGTTCGACGGCGGAACGACCGTGTATGCCTCGATGTTTGGTATGCCGGTCGAATAATATGCCGTCGCAACGTCGCCCCAGGGGATCGAAACGGCCCTTCTTGTAACACTGTCACTACCGCCGCCGGTTCCTACAGGAAGACCAAAGTCTATCTCACGCGACTTCCATGCAGCCGGTACGTGCGTTATCTTGCCGTCCTTGCGGATCGCACCGCCCTGCCCCACATTCATCGTCATGGTCGCCTGCGTTCCGTGTGACAAGCCACCGAGACCATAGAAAGCGAGCGTCAGATAATTCGCCGTCGGCAGCCGGTCCTTGAGGTGCAGCGCGAGACAGTCGGTCGGTACAACATCGAATCCGACTCCCGACATGATCATCACGCCGGCTTCCTGCGCAATCCGGTCGAGCTTTGCCATCGCTTCAAACACGACGATCTCGCCTGTGATATCGGTGTAATGTTTTTTATTTCTAATACACGCCTCGACCATCGGTTTTGCCGTGATCGAAAACGGACCGGCGCAATGAAGAACGACATCGACGTCTTGCAGCGCCTCATCGATCCGCGACTTTTCGTCAAGCGAGAACACGCGATATTCGAGATGGTCGCGCTTTGCAAGCTCCTCGATCTTGATCGCGTTGCGGCCGGCAAGTATCGGCCGCAGTCCGCGCTCGATGGCATAACGCGTGATCAATTCACCGGTGTAGCCGTTCGCGCCGTAGATGAGAAGTTTGCCCGCCATGGTTTTACTTAAAACTTCGTACTGATCATTTATTTCGAAAAGATAACTAT
>DASXPW010000202.1:0-5168 GCA_036493385.1 Pyrinomonadaceae bacterium | reverse complement strand
GAGATTCATCGAATGTGATTTTAACGGAAAGCCAATGTTTCTAAAAAATCGACGCGAGGTCAGGAGCTGAGTCGAGCTCGAAAGATCGTCGACCACGCGAGTGATGTTTGCACAACTCTGGATGGAAGTCGATAGCAGCTGAGGAGATCGAAGAGACTTTCGATACTTGAAGAGATTTAGTTAAATGACGAGATTGAAGAGATCGAGGAGCGGCGATTTTCTTTGCAACATTCAGAGCGATAAACGGCACCATGACCCGCACAATAACCGCGGGTGAAATTCGAGGGCCCGCACGCGACGAAGGGCATGACATTCGGCCGTGACCCACCGGTCATAAAAAGACCCCAAACGGTCATACGCTTGGGGAACTTGGTGAACGATTTTTCGACTGCGGTTTATTTACATTTTGAGTATCCACAGTCGCGACAGCTATCGCATCCCGAAGCGTGCTCAAGCTGGCCGCCGCACTCAGGGCACTCGCCCACCAGGCTGCCCATTTTTGTCTCCGCCTCGACCGCCGACTTTATCATCTGACGCTCCGATTCGGGCAAGCCTTTTAATCGCCGGTCGATCAACAAAAGGCATTCCGCCACGGCCTGTTCCGGCGACGTAAGCAGTTTTTCATTGAACCAGACGGCATGCGTTGAGGTCACTTTATTCAAACTGCTTGCCACCTCTCGAACGTCAAATCCGCCGCGAAGCATTTTTGAAGCAAGCAGGCCGACACCGCCGCTGATCGGCCCCGCGGCAAAAACTTCCAGTATCCGCTCGCCATCGTGATTGACCGTCACGTACAGATTTTGCCCGTCAAATGGTATCCGCCACGTCGACCCCTGTAGCTCGCGCGGTCGGTCGATTCTCTCGCCGGGTCGTGTCCCGGCGCTAGACTCGACCTGAGGTTCAGTAAAGCCACCCGCTACCGCGGGCGGTTCTGACTTCGCCATCGTGTTCAAAACCTGATTTTCTCGGCTGCCGTCGCGGTAATAGCTGACCGCTTTGCATCCGAGTTTTCGGGCCAGGTGGTAAAGTTCGTCCACCGACTGCAAAGTGTCGTCGTTCGCTCCGTTACACGTTTTCGAGATCGAATTATCCACGTGCTTCTGCGCCGCGGCCAGCACCTTTACGTGCTGCAGCGAATTGATATTCATCGCCGAAATAAATTGTTTCGGCAGTTCATTTTCATGCTCGACCACATATTCCGCCGCTACGCGGATCGATTCTTCATCGGTCTGATCTACCGAAATGCCGAGGGCCTCAGCGGCCAGCGTATGCACGTATTTCCGCGTCCCGAGCGTGTCCTGACGGACGTATGCCCACGAGAAATTTGGCTCGATCCCGGAAGAAGTTTCCGCGACCAGTGAGATCGTTCCCGTCGGAGCGATCGTGGTAACTTCATAGTTTCGCGGTGTCAGCGCGACGGCCCGTGAGATGCCGACCTCGTGATACAGAAACGCCGCATACGAGTCTTTGTTTGCCTCAAGCTCTGGAAACACGCCTTTCTCGGCACCGAGCCGCAGCGATTCTATCCACGCCTCGCGTCGGACAAATCCCATCAGACGTTCCATCAGTTCGAGCGATTCGTCCGATCCGTACGTGACGTCGAGATTTAGGCAAAGGTCCGCAAAGCCCATTATCCCGAGCCCGACCGGCCGCGTTCGTTTTACGACATCGTCGATCTCTGGCAGGGGAAAGTATCCCGCGTCGACGACATTATCTAAAAATCGAGTACAAATATGCGTCACATCCGCGAGCCGTTCCCAGTCGATCGAACCGTCGACGTCGCTGCGGTCCGAATAAAACTTTGCAACGTCGATCGATCCGAGATTGCACGAGTTATTAAAGTGCAACTGCTGTTCGCCGCAAGGGTTGCAGGCAAATATCGGCCCCATTGAGTTCGTCATGTGGTTGTGCCGATTTACCTCGTCAATAAAAATAATCCCGGGCTCAGCGTACTTGTGCGCCGACGCGATTATGCGGTTCCAGATGTCGGGCGCATACACCATTCCCGGCAGCGGCGGCCGCTCGATCGTACACTCAGAAAGATCGGCTGTCTCGAACGCAAATTTATCCGCAAACGTCGCCGTCGAACCGTCGGCTTTTCGGTAAACGACATAGTCCTCGCCCGTCACGGGATCGAAGATCGCCTGCGTCCACGGCTCGTCGTTGAATTCGGTCTGAAACCATGTACCGCTGTCGACCGCTTCCATAAACAGGTCCGTTACCGTCACCGAAATATTGAAATTTGTGAGGCTGGTTTGATCGTTCTTTGCGTGAATAAATCTGAGAATATCGGGATGCGCGACCGCCAAAATGCCCATGTTCGCGCCGCGCCGGACACCGCCCTGCTTTACGACTTCCGTTGTCTGATTGACGATGTTCATAAAGCTCACGGGCCCCGAGGCGACACCCCGAGTTGAGTTGACGATCGAGCCCGCCGGACGCAGAAATTCGTACGTCATGCCCGTTCCGCCGCCGGTCTGATGGATGATCGCGACGTTTTGCGCATGCTCCATTATTCCCTCGATCGAATCGGGCACACCGAGCACAAAACACGCGGCTAGCTGGCCTTTTGGTTTGCCGGCGTTGACCAGGCAGGGCGTGTTCGGGATGAACTCGCGGTCTAACATGACCTCGATCATTCGGCTGTAAAACGCTCGCTGTTTTTCAGGGTCCTTTTCGGCTCGCGAGACGTGACCGACAACTCGGCGGACGATATCGGCCCAAGCCTCGACCGCATTGCCGCTTTCGTCTTTGAGCGCGTAACGCTTGGCGACGACCTTCTCTGCGTTGATGCCGAGCGGCCGAATTTCGCGCTCTCGACGGACGGCCGATCCGTTTCCATTTCCCGTTTTTGCGGCCAAGCCGGCCCCGACCGCAGGTTCAAAGACTGTGCTCATTTGAGGCCTATTCTCCCTATCCTAAATGCGGACACGAATGCTTATCTAATTGTATTTTAACACCTGGAAATACTACTTTCGAAACGACAAAATTGAATAGAATTGTCGGGTGTACGCGCTTGGGCAAATGTGAAAGAGCGTGCTCAAGTGTATGCCATAGTACGCCCGGATCGCGTATGGTGTCAAGAGGTATTTCCACAACATCTTGTTGCACGCAAATCATCGGCCACAAGAAGCTGTTATGGCAAAATCCGGTGGTTTTTGTTGGGTCACATGCGTTTTGGTGAGGAAAATGTGCTGACGGTAAAGATAGAATGCTGGTGTTTACTCACATCCGTATGAACTTATTGCGCCGGGTCGCTGCGGCGAGCTAAAACTGCAGATCTTTTCTGAAGAGGATCTCGAAAAACCGGTAACGACGATCGTTTCGGACGTGGTCAAAAATCGAGTTTGGTCTGACTTTCAGGACTTTCGGTCCCAAGCTGGATTGGCGACATCACTCAAGCCTTAATAGCAAAAAGCTGAACTGGTTGTCACTCTCGTTCGAAACGACCGTACCTACTGCGGAAATAGAGTAGCGGCTGGCCGTTGTCGACCTTCACATTTTCGACCTCGCCAATAAATATCGAATGATCGCCGCCGTGGTAGGAGAATTTTACCCGGCATTCGAGCGTCGCCAGAGCGTTGTCGAGGATCGGAACGCCATCGATACCCGGCATAAAATCAATGCCTTCGAATTTATCGTCGCTCTGCGAGGCAAAAAGCTCAGAAATAGCCGACTGACCCTCTCGCAAGACGTTCACGACAAAGACATTTGACTCTTCAAACGCATAATGGCTGCCGGCCGATTTCTCAATACAGATCAGCACCATCGGCGGTGAGAGCGAGACAGAGCAAAACGCCGAAACTGTGATCCCGAGCAGTTTTCCTCGTGCGTCTTTGGTCGTCACGACCGTAACGCCGCTAGCAAAGCTGCCGAGAGCCGCCCGAAATTGCTCTTGTGTGACTGTCATAGAGTGCAGTGGATAATTATTGGACAGCGGTCGCGCGTTCGCAAGGCGGGCAGTTTGCCTTCGGACGATAGGTCACTGATAATTTCAAACAATGTCGCAGGCAGATGAATTTTTTATCGACGTTCGCGAACTGGTCGATACCGCACTTGACCGTCTCGCACCGTCCGTTAACACGGGTCCAACGCGTCTTTATGAAGCAATAAGATGGAGCCTGTTCGGGAACGGGAAGCGCTTTCGACCGCTGCTTGTTATGGCAGCCGGAACGGAATTTGGCGCGCCGGACGAGAAGCTGATCAAGACGGCCGCAGCCGTCGAGATGATCCATACCTATTCGCTGATCCACGACGATCTGCCGGCGATGGACGATGACGATCTAAGACGCGGACGCTTGACTGCACATAAGAAATTTGACGAGGCAACGGCGATCCTCGCGGGCGACGCTCTTCAGGCGATGGCGTTTGAAACGATCGCGGCGGACACCTCGATCGACGAGTCGTTGCGGCTAAAGCTCGTTGCCGAGCTATCGGCTGCCGCCGGCAAAATGGTGGCCGGTCAGCAGATGGATCTTGAGGCGGAAGGGAAGTCGGTCGAGCTGGCGGCGATCGAGCAGATCCATCGCGGAAAAACCGGGGCACTGATCCTATTTTCAGTTCGTGCCGGTGGGTTGATCGCCAGGGCGGGCGGGCCCGATATGGAATTGATTTCCCGGTTTGGCGGAAAGATCGGGCTTCTGTTTCAGATCACCGACGACCTCCTGGATGTTACGGAGACGACCGAAAGCTTGGGCAAAACCGCGGGAAAGGACAAGGCTTCGGGAAAGGCTACGTATCCGAGCGTGATCGGTGTCGAGGGCACGCGTCAACTCATCTCGGATGTTCATGCTCAGGCAGTCGGCGAGCTAAAAGCGATGAATAAAGAAGACGGCCGACTGGCTGTGATCGCGGAATTTCTTTTGAGACGGTCGGCAAACGCAGCGTCGTCGCGGTCTTGATCATCACTTGCTTGACAGTAAAAGTGCAGTTTCGTAGGATTTAAGTTCGCCTTTTTTCCGGAATGGGCCGTTGATCTTTTACAAATTGTTCGTGGATTTTGAAGCGAAGGGCACGTACGTCAATTGGTAGACAGCCTCCCTTACAAGGAGGAAGTTAGGGGTTCGAGTCCCTTCGTGCCCACCAGATTAGTTGAGAATTGATATTTGACAGTGGAGAATGAAAGCATCAGGGCTCGGCTCATTCTCAATTATCCATGCTCAATTCTC
>DASXPW010000201.1:0-3078 GCA_036493385.1 Pyrinomonadaceae bacterium | reverse complement strand
TTGCATTGCAGCTTGCAAAGCTCGCGGGCGCGCGTGTTTTCATTACGTCGAGCTCCGATGAAAAGCTCGAGCATGCACGCGCACTAGGCGCCGACGAAACGCTAAATTACCTCGAGCGCCAAGACTGGGACAACTGGGCATTGGATTTGACGAACAAACGCGGGGTTGACCACGTCATTGAGATCGGCGGCGCAGGAACGCTGCAGCGATCGATGCGAGCCACGCGGATGGGCGGTCACATAGCCGTGATCGGCGTTATAGCCGGTAAAGGAGAGTACAGTCACACGCCGATATTTATGAAAGCATTACGGATGATAGGCGTATTTGTCGGCTCGCGTGATATGTTCGAGGATATGAACCGAGCAATTGAGGAAAGCAAGATGCGTCCGGTCATTGATCGAACGTTTGCATTTGACGAAGCGCGCGAAGCGCTGAAATTTATGAAAGAAGGCTCACATTTCGGGAAGATCGTTATCACGATCTGACCATGTCAGCTAATTATTAATTACCAATTAATAATTATTTTGCAGATAGACAAGGAGAAAGTTATGAAAATAGGGGTAATAGGAGCAGGCCATATCGGCTCAAATGCCGCACGCCTTTTTGTTAAGGCAGGTAACGAGGTAGCGATCGCGAACTCTCGGGGGCCCCAGACGTTGGACGCTCTTGTGGAAGAGCTTGGCGACAATGCCGAAGCGGTAACCGTTGAACAGGCGCGTGATTTTGGGGACATCGTTTTTATCTCGATCCCGCTTGGTCGGATCAATGAATTGCCCACCGAGGGCTGGGAAAACAAGGTCGTGATCGACTCGAACAATTACTATCCCGACCGCGACGGACAGATCGCGGAGCTGGACAACGGCTCGACCACGTCGAGCGAGTTGTTGCTAAAACATATTCCGGGAGCGAGGCTCGTTAAGGGCTTTAATACGATCTGGTTCGAGCACCTTGGGTCGCAGGGAAATACCGCTTTGCCGCTCGAGCAGCGGCGTGCGATATTTATCGCAGGTGATGACTCTGACGCAAAGGCGATCGTCGCGCGGCTGATCGAAGACATTGGATTTGCCGCGGTCGATACTGGTTTTTTACGCGAAGGCGGCCTTTCGCAGCAGCCCGGTACGGCCATTTATAATAAAGAGCTTACCGCCGCCGAAGCCGCAAAGGTCATGACGGCCGGTGCATAAATAAGGGAGGAAATATGGCAGACAGAAAAGCAACAGCACAATGGAAGGGAACTCTCACGGAAGGTGAGGGTCGCATGACGCTTGGCAGCGGCACGTTTGACGGCAAGTTTTCGTTTGCGACGCGAATGGGCGACACGCCGGGAACGAACCCGGAAGAACTGATCGCCGCGTCATTGGCCGGATGTTATTCGATGGCGCTCAACGCGACGCTTGAAAAGGCGGGCACCCCGGCGCGCGAAGTTCATTCCTCGGCCGTCGTTCATTTTGGCAAGGACGACGCGGGTTTTGCCATTCGCGGCATCGATCTCGAAACTGAGGCGGATGTTCCCGGCATTACAGAGGAGCAGTTTCGCGAGACCGCCGAAAAAGTGAAGGAAACCTGCCCGGTCAGCAAGGCCCTCGCGGCGGTACGGATAAACCTCAACGCAAAATTGACCAAGTCGACGGCGGCTTGATCGCGTAGCCGAACTTTGTGTCATTTCGTGGTTATGGGCCGAAAACCCGATCACGAAATGGCACGACAATCCACGAAATTCCATTAAAATAAGAAGGCTTGACATCTGTAACAACTACTGTTACAATTCATTGATCGAACTTGGAATAACTCCGCTTGAACGAGAGCTTTTAAATTGGTTAAGGTTAAGGTTTAGTTTGTAATAATTTTTTTCGATTTGCAGGAGATAAAAATGGGAAATTTCACAAAAACAGTTACCGACTCCGAATTCGAGCAGAACGTTCTCAAATCTGATACGCCGGTGCTGGTCGATTTCTGGGCCGAGTGGTGCGGTCCGTGCCGTATGCTCTCGCCGTCGGTTGAGGCCGTTGCCGAGCAATTTGACGGCAAGGCCGGCGTTTACAAGATGAACGTCGACGAGAATATGAACGTGCCGCAACAGTATGGAATTCGCGGCATTCCGACGCTGATTGTTTTCAAGGGCGGCCAGGAACAGGAGCGCATTGTTGGTGCAGTCTCACGCGAGGCGATCACAAAGGTGGTCGAGAAATACGTCGACGGGCAAGTCCAGGACCAGTCGGCGTCGGGAAGCCACTGATCACAGCTTCAACGCTTTAGCTCGAAAAAGCCCGAGCCGACGATCGGTTCGGGCTTTTTCTTTTGTCGTTGACTTTCCTACTCGCCGCCGGTCGTGTCCCATTCGGCCAGAGACCTGTCGTCGGGCAGCCCCCATCGGCGAGCGATCACCGAATGGTTCGCGGTCAGCCTGATCCAGAAAACGTCTTTTGACGGATCCGGGTCCGCGCGCCAGATGCCCACGTCGGTTTTTCCGTCGCCGTCGTAGTCGCCAAAAGCCGCCTTATCACCTAGCAGCGCGCTTCCGAAAACGATAGGACTGGCACCGGTGCCGCCACCCGAGCGGGTCCGAACATAGGTGTTGTAATTGCTGTTCGCATCGACCCGGGCAACGCAGAAATCCGATCGGCCGTCGCCATCAAAATCGCACGGAACGATGCCGTCACCCGGCAGTCCCCAGTTGATATACTCGATGCCGCCCGAGGATTTAAGCAGGTAGAACCACGCCGCACCGCCGATATTCCGCCGCACGCAGAAATCGCCTTTACCGTCGCCATCAAAATCGCCCTGGGTTTCGGTGTCGCCGTTTGCTCCCCACCGCACGTAAGTGATATTGCCGGACGGATTGTTCAGCGATCCGCGGTAAAAGAAGTAGCTCTGATCGCCGGGATTCACTCCCGGACGATAGACCGAGACATCTGCCTTGCCGTCGCCGTCGTAGTCGCGGACCGTCGTCGGACGGTCGCCGTTCTGGCCAAACAACTCGACACGCACTGTGCTGGTCTTGCTCTGCAAGATATAGAACGCAGCCTGGTTAGGAGGGCCGCCCCGCCAAACCGCGATGTCCGTCCTGCCGTCGCCGTC
>DASXPW010000200.1:0-5744 GCA_036493385.1 Pyrinomonadaceae bacterium | reverse complement strand
CGAAGCTCCGCCATTGCAATGTCCACGACCTCACCGACCTGCTCCGGCGACGTTCCCGCAAAAATGCTAAAGACACCCACGTCGTGGTACATCGCGTTCGAAGCGCCGACACTGTACGCCAATCCGCGGTCCTCGCGGATCTTTTGCCACAAACGGCTCGACATCCCGCCGCCGATCGCATTTGCCAAAAGGTCCGCCGCGTATCGTCGTTGGTCGCGGGCATCAATGAATGGCAATCCTATGAGCAGATGCGCCTGCTCGAGATCTGGCTTTTGATGCACAATGATCGGCGCCCCAGTTTTGAGTTCCGCCTTCAGGCGGCCTTCTTCGGTTTTACGCGACCGAGAGCCAAAGGCCCGATCAGCCAATTCGACTATCCGCTCATGCTCGACATTTCCCGCCGCGGCGATGACCAGATTTCCCGCGTAAAAATTCTCTGCGTGATACTGTCGCGTTATGCCGCTGTCAAAAGTTGTGACGGTATCGGGCGTTCCCGCTATCGGACGCCCAAGCGGATCGTTGGGAAAAAATTCCTTGCTGAACATCTCACCCAAAAACTCTTCCGGCGAATCATCCGTCATTTTCATTTCCTCGATAATGACCCGCTGCTCGCTTTTCAGCTCGTTCTCTTCGAACAGTGGCTCGACCAGCATGTCGGCCAACAGGTCAAACGCCGGCTCCAGCTGATCGTCGACGACCTTGATGGCAAAACCCGTCTCTTCATGTGTGGTAAAGGCATCGAGATTTCCGCCCAGACGGTCCTGCTCAACGGCGATGTCCAGGGCCGACCGCCGCCGCGTTCCCTTAAAGACGGTATGCTCGATAAAGTGGGTGATACCATTCAGCGTGACTGGCTCGTGTTTTGCTCCGACGCGGTAAAAGAAGCCTAAGCTGACCGAGCGTACTTGAAGCATACGGTCGGTAAGCACAATCGGGCCGTTGTCGAGTCGGGTTTGTCTGATCTCGTGAGGCATCTCGTAAAATCTAGCATTGCATGGCGGAAATGCGAATTTCGACAAATTTTGAAGGCCGTAAAATTGACAAAACGCAGGGAATTAGATATTGTAAGTAAGTAATCACTTACTTGTCGTCAGCGAATGAGCGAAACAACGAGGGAAACCACCGAGCAAGACGGGCGCGGCCAGCAAACTCAGCAAAAACAGGACTTATCGGGCGGGAATGGACATTCCGCGTCCGCTCTTTCGGACACTGATCTGGCCGAGAGCATGAGCACGGGTTTTGAGGACAGCGATGTCAACCCCGAAGTCGCCGAGCCCGTCGATGAAAAAAAGCGAAAACGAAAAAAGATCCTCTTAATAGGCGCCGGACTGCTGCTTATCGCGATCATCGCCGGAATTGCCTATTGGCTCTACGCGCGTCAATTTGAGTCGACCGATGACGCCTTTATCCAGGCGGACATTACGCAGGTCAGCCCAAAGGTCGCTGCCTACGTTAAAAAGATCTACTTCGACAACAATCAGGCCGTTCATAAAGGCGACCTTCTGGTGGAGCTCGATCCGACCGATCTCGAGGTAAAACTTCAGCAGGCCCAGGCACAGCTTGAAAATGCGCGGAGCCAGCGCGATGTCGCGCAGGCAAATGCAAATCTGACGAGCCGCACGACCGCCGCGAGCAAACAAACCGCTCAGTCAAATCTTCAGTCGGCCCGGCAAAATGTCGAGCAGCAGCGCCTGGCTTCACAGGCAAAACAGGCTGGGATATCGCAGGCAGAGGCTGCCGCCAAAACGGCCGAGGCAAATCTTCGACAGACGCAGGCGCAAGTTCCCGGCGCTCGCGCAAATGAGCAGCTCGCGCAGGTCGAATACAATCGCCGGCTTAATCTTTTCAACCGCGGCGACATCTCGCGACAAAATCTCGATCAGGCTCAAAACGCGTTGCAAAACGCTCAAGCTCAATTAAATGCCGCCGAGCAGGCCGTCAACGCCGCGCAGTCGCGCGTCAATGAAATGGAGGCAAACGTTCGCAACACACAGGAGACCTATCGACAATCGGTGGCCCAGGTCGGTCTTACACAGTCTCAGGTCGGCGAGTCGCAGGGCCGCCTGCAAGATGCTAACGCCGCGCCCGAGCGCGTCGAGGTCAGCCAGTCACAGGTGGGAACGGCGGAGGCATCCATCCAGGCCGCCGAAGCCGCCGTCGCGCAGGCAAAGCTTGATCTCACCTATACAAAGATCTACGCGCCCGAGGACGGCAAGATAACTCGGAAAACGATCGAGGAGGGCCAGCTTGTTCAGGTCGGAATGCCGTTGATGGCGATATCGCAATCGGATGACATCTGGGTTGTCGCCAATTTCAAAGAGACGCAGCTCGAGTATATGCAGCCGGGCCAGCGTGTCGACATCGAGGTCGATGCCTATCCAAACGAAGACTTCAAAGGCAAGGTTGAGAGCGTCCAGGCTGGTACGGGCTCCGAGTTTAGCTTGCTGCCCGCTGAGAACGCGACCGGAAATTATGTAAAGGTCGTACAGCGCGTGCCCGTAAAGATAGTCTTCGACGATCCGCCCGAAAAACTGCAAAGGCTTGTGCCCGGAATGTCTGTCGAGCCCACGGTCAAAGTCAGGTAAACGGCAATGGCTGACGAACCCGCCGTTACACCCCATCAACAATGGGTTCCCACCTTTAACCCGTGGTTGATCGCCGTCTCGGTCATGCTCGCGACGGTGATGGAGGTGCTCGACACGTCCGTAGCCAACGTCGCGCTGCCGCACATCGCCGGTAATCTCTCCGCCACGACCGAAGAAGCAACCTGGGTCCTTACCAGTTATCTCATCTCTAACGCCATCGTGCTCCCGGCGACGAGTTGGATCGGCAAATTTGTCGGCCGCAAACGTTTTCTAATAATCTGCATAATTCTATTTACCATCGCGTCGGCACTCTGCGGAGCGGCGCCTAATCTTCAAACACTGATCATTGCCAGGATCTTACAGGGCATGGGCGGCGGGGCTCTCCAGCCGATCGCCCAATCTGTCCTTCTTGAAAGTTTTCCGCCGTCAAAACGCGGAGCGGCTATGGCGGTTTACGGTATGGGCATTGTCGTAGCGCCGATCATCGGGCCAACACTTGGCGGGTGGATAACCGACAACTACTCATGGCGTTGGATCTTTTATATAAATTTGCCTATCGGAGCTCTTGCTGCTTTCATGGCCAACACGTTTGTGGAGGATCCGCCGTACCTTAAGAATCAGAAGCCGGGCCGAATAGATTACATCGGTTTTGGCCTGATGGCCTTGGGACTGGGGGCTCTTGAGTTGACGCTTGATCTGGGCCAGCAAAAGGATTGGTTCTCGTCACCGTTTATTGTCTTTACTGCCGTTTCGGCTGGGCTCTGTTTGATAAGTTTTGTCATTTGGGAACTGACCACGCCGGAGCCAATAGTAAATCTTCGGGTGTTTGCCGACCGTAATTTTGCCGCGGGCTGCGGCATTATTGCGACTGTCGGCATCGCGTTATATGGTTCGACTGCCCTGCTGCCGCTATTTCTGCAAACACTGCTTGGCTACCCTGCCGTTGAAAGCGGAATTGCGGTTAGTCCCCGCGGCGTCGGAGCCGTTTTATCTATGGCGATCGTAGGTCGCCTTATCGCTAAGCTCGATTCGCGATATCTGATCACCTTCGGATTTCTGATACTGACCCTCTCAATGTATATGTTTACCTGGATAAATCTCGATATCGCCCAAAGCAATATCATTTATCCAATGCTGATAGGCGGTTTTGCGCTCGGGTTCGTATTCGTACCGTTGACCACGCAGACGATGGCCACGCTGGCTCAAGATCAGCTCGGCAATGCGACCGGTATTTACAACCTCATGCGAAATACGGGCGGCAGTATCGGGATATCGGTCCTGGCTTTTTTGCTGACACGCTGGTCGCAGGTTCATCAGTCAAATTTAACGGAACACATCAACGCGTACTCGCCGGCATTTCAAAATTTATTTCAGCAGATCAAAGCGTCGCAATTAGTTCAAAACGATCCAGTCACGGCCACGCAAAAAACCTACGCCATCATATATGGAATGGTGGTAAAGCAGGCGATGGTTTTATCGTACATTGATTGTTTTTGGCTGCTGACCATACTATGCGCGCTCGGCATTCCCGCAGCTTTCCTATTCAAGAGAGTGCGAAATGCCAAACCGGTCGCAGGCGCTCATTAGTCAGAACCGCCCGCGGTAGCGGGTGGTTTAACAAAAGTTGAGTTCGCGCTAAATGGTTCATGAACGCGGATCGAGCGGATTCGGCGGGTGTCGCGGATCAAACAACAAATCGCTTTGTTTCTTATCCGGTTTTTCCGCCAAATCCGCCCGACCCGCGTTCAAAGAAGGGCTAGGCCAACGATCATGAATGTCCATTCGTGGGCGCTTTCTCAGTCGTCTTTGCCATCTGATCGCGGAAAAGATTCAGCAGCAGCAGCGTGCCGATGCCGCCTCCGCCGTCGGTTCCGACACCGCCGCCTGAGGCCATGATGTCCGGCGTGATGCGAACGCCTTTTTCCCCGATGACCTTGAGCGTCTCAACGATCGCAACGCCCTGTTGACCGAGGGCCCTGACCTGCTCGTTATAAGCGACACCCTGAGCCTCGCCCATGAGCCGCATCTTTTCAGCTTCGGCTTTACCGGTCTCGCTGATGTAATAGGCCTCGCCTTCGGCTTCCTTCTTACGCTGTTCGGACCGTTTGCCGGCGATGTCGACGCCGACGGTCGCTTCCATCAGGCTGCGCTGATTGTCGGCTTGCGACGAGGTCTTTTCGAGCTCGATACGTTTGACCTCAGCCTCCCGCTGGGCATTGAACATATTCTGTTTCTGTTCAGCCAAAATCTTTTCGGTCTGCGTTTTCATCAGCTCTTCCGGCAGGCGTATGTGGCAGATGAGAACGTTTACGACATCGACGTGATATTTCAGCAGGTGCATTCGCACACGGGCCTCGGCGCGTTCCTGTTCCTCGTGACGATTTTGCAGGTAGGCCATCGCCGAGCTTTCAGACGCCTGGTTTCTGAATATCGAATCGATGAGCGGATGCATCACATTTTGCACGAGGCGGCCCACATCGCCGATCTTCGCGACCATGAAGGGCGCATCTTCCGGCTTTACGCGAAACACGACACGCACCTCGAGCTGCATCGTAAAGCCATCTTTTGAGATCACTTCAAAGGGGTCGAACGTATTCGCCATCTCGCCGGCCGTCCACTCGACCGTTTGGTTCGTCGTCGGAATAACGATCGGCGAAACGGCCAGCGTGTTCACGTAATATCGTCCCGGGCCGACGACCATCTCCTGAATGCCGCGGTAACCTTCCGGTACGACATATGCCTCATGAGCGCCGCTATCCAGCCGCTTGTCCGCCGGGTCGCCCGCTAAAAGCTCGGCCCGTATCTCTTCGATCGAGGCCTTATCGCCATCCACTTTATCGAGTTTGACGGCCGCGATCTGCATTTGCTGCTCTTCTTCTTGTTCCAGCCGCACCCTGATCTTATCGGCCATTGCCCGACGGATATCTTCCCCCGGGTCCTTGCCGGTGTTCGAAACGATCACCGCGACCTCGCCTGGCTTAACCTCTTTTGCTGCTTCCGGGATCACCTTGAACAGCAGCGGATTGATGTAATACGTTCCCGGCAGTAGGATGTCTTTCTGCGGGCCGCGCTGTCCGCCCGAGGTAATAAAGGTGTTGCTGTCCTGGAAATTGTCGTGGCCCTCTTTTGGCGTAGCGACATAATCGTTCGGGTCGAGCG
>DASXPW010000199.1:0-4923 GCA_036493385.1 Pyrinomonadaceae bacterium | reverse complement strand
GGAGGCGGCGGGTAAGTTTTTGGCGTCGATGTCAGGTGCAAAAGCGATCGGGCAGGTAAAAGAAAGGGAAGAGAAACTCATCCGCGTGAGTTAAGGAAGTAAGAGTCGTGTTTTTGTTTATCTTCGAATCTATCGGTACTCAGGAGCTGCTGTTGATCGGGCTCGCGGCACTCATTTTTCTCGGGCCGCGGCGGATGCCGGAGATCGCGCGAAAGATCGGAAAGTTAATGTCCGATTTTCGCAACACGACCAGTGACTTCAAGGCGACTTGGGAGCGCGAGGTAAATTTTGAGCATGAGGCACGGCAGCTCAAAGACCTTACAAACTTTAATGAAGATAATGACGTAAAACCTGTCGCGCGTGAAAATTCGATCCGCCCAAATTCCGAACCGATCGAACTGCCCGAGATCAAGGCCGTCGATCCCGCGCAATTCGAGAAAGCCGCAGCGGCTACTGCTAAGCCGCAAACTATTGAAAACGCAGCAGTTGCGGATCCAAACACGAAGGAACACTGGCTCTGATGGCCGTCGATTCACAACGATTGGGTGGAGGCGCCGCCGGCGGCTGCGACGAGCCCGAAGCCGAGATCCGTGGCGGCGAGATGTCGTTTCTCGAACATCTCGACGAGCTGCGGCGGCGGCTTGTAAACTCGGTCCTGTTTGTTGTTGTAGCGTTCGCCGTTTGCTGGTTTTTGTCTGGCTACATCTATAATTTTCTCTCGATCCCTATCCAACGCGCCCTTGCCGAGGCACAGCTACGAGTGATCCCCGTTGAAGGTCTTACCGGAAATGAAAAGGTAGTGCCGCTATCGACTTTGGCGGCCGGCGACACGGGCAGATTTGTATTTGACGGAACTGTAAAATTCGGCAACACGATCATCGATCCGGGAACGTCCGTTCTCGCAACGGTCGCAGTCGACGCCAGCGGCAAAGCCGGTTTGTTCACAGCGGAGCCGATCTATACCACCAACGCCGTGATCGAAAAGGGCGTGCGCCTGCCCGTCAATCTGACCGCTAATGCCGTTCAGGCAAAAAGTGACGAGGAAAAACTCGTCTTTACGACCGCAGTAGAACCCTTCACTTTGTATGTCACGGTTTCGCTTTATGCGGCCCTAGCGCTTTCGGTCCCATTTTTACTTTGGCAAATTTGGGGATTCATCTCCCCGGCCCTTTATAAACACGAGAGAGCATATGTGACCCCGTTCATCGGATTAGCATCGGTAGCCTTCGTTTTGGGGGCGGCGTTTGCCTACTACATCTTGTTTCCGCCTGCGGCACATTATCTATTAGGCCTGGGAGCTGATTTTAAGCCGTTTCTTAAGGCGAGCGATTACTTTGATCTTATCACCCTGATAATGCTGGCGATGGGCGGAATATTTCAGATGCCGGCGATCACCTATGTCCTCGCGCGGATCGGACTCGTATCGGCCGGATTGCTCGTCCGGTCGTGGAAAATTTCGTTTATAGTGATCCTTATAGTAGCCGCGGTCGTGTCGCCCACGGGGGACATCCCGAACATGTTATTATTTGCCTCGCCGATGTTTGGATTGTACGGCGTCTCGATAATTGTCGCGTGGATTTTCGGAAAACGCCGTCAAACCGATGCCGAGGCCGCGAATAATGCAACCTAAGCGCGGCTCGTTGGCATCTTGTGAAATTAGGGATTACTGTCTAAAATCTTAGGGTCAAAAAGGTGGGTAATTTGCGGCCGGTCTGGTGTCGGACCGCGGACAGGGAGTTTTGAGTTATGTCTTACGTCAAATTGGTCCGAGGGTTTGCCTTATTTCTGTTGGTTTTTGCCTTCGCGGCGCTGCCGGTGCTGTCGCAGAAAAAGGGCGATAAAGAGGATACGCCCAACACGGATCCCACGAAAAACCCACGTAACGTCAAGCCCGAGCTGAAAAACGCTTACAAAAAGTGGCTTAACGACGACGTCCCGTACATCATAACAAAGGAAGAAAAAAAGGCCTTCATGGCCCTCCAGACCGACGAAGAGCGCGAAAATTTTATCGAAAATTTCTGGCGCCGCCGCGACCCTAACCCGGATACCGAGGAAAACGAATACCGCGAGGAATATTACGAGCGCATCGCCTACGCGAACGAGCACTATACGTCCGGCATTCCGGGTTGGAAGACCGACCGTGGCCGCGTTTACATCACATGGGGCAAGCCCGATGAGATCGAGACTCATCCGTCGGGCGGCGCGTACGACCGGCCGAGCTATGAGGGCGGCGGCAGCACAACGACCTACCCATTCGAGGTTTGGTTTTACCGGCATCTGGACGGCCCTGGCGACGGCGTCGAGATAGAGTTTGTCGACCCGACCGGAACAGGCGAGTACCACATTGCTCGTGACGCCAATGAAAAGGACGCGTTGCTCAATGTCCCCGGCGCCGGCCTGACAACGTCCGAGGAGCTTGGGCTTTCGAGCAAGGCGGACAGGATCTCGGGCATCGACAACGGGCAGAACAATTACATGCGCCAGCAGGACACGCCGTTCGAGCGGCTTCGCATTCAGACCGAGCTGATGCGTCCGCCGTCAGTAAAATTCAGCGACCTGCAGGCTTCTTTGACCGATTCGCCGGTGATCGATAAAAATCCGCTCAACTTTGACCTGCGTGTCGATTTCTTTCGCCAGTCGGACGACCGCGTGGTCACGACATTTACCGTGCAGACCGTCAATAAAGAGCTGCAGTTTGAGGAATCGGGCGGTCTCAAAACGGCCACAATGAACATCTTTGGCCGCGTTGAGGCCGTCTCTGGCAAACGCTCGGGCATTTTTGAGGATTCGGTCTCGACGACCGCTTCGACCGAGGAGCTGGCCGAGGCGCGCGATCGCAAATCCGTCTATCAAAAGGCGATAGCGCTAACGCCGGGTACTTACAAAGTTGACGTCGTCGTCCGCGATGTCGGCACGGGCAACCGCGGCGTGCAGAGCCTCGGTTTCACGGTCCCGCGTTACGATGAAAAGAAGCTCTCGACCTCGTCGCTCGTTTTGACGACGAAATTGCGATCGACGACCGAACGCGATATCGGCCAGATGTTTGTCATCGGCGGAAACAAGGTAATTCCAAATCTCGCTGGCGTTTACAAACAGGGCGAGCCGGTGGGTGTTTACCTGCAGGTCTATAACGCAGGCGTCGACCAGACCACTCTGCGGCCCGCCGTCGATGTGGAATACGTCTTGTCAAAGGGCGGCAAAGAGATCATGCGGCAAAAAGAGGACTGGAGCGGTCTGAGCGATTCGGGCCAGCGGCTGACCCTTGCTCGATTGCTCCCGACCAACGCACTGCCGCTTGGCGATTATGAGATCAAGGTCGTTACAAAAGACCTCGTCGGCACCCAATCAGTCGAAAACAAAGGCAAGTTTACAATCACAAACTAGTCAGAACCGCCCGTGGTAGTGGGGTGGCTGACCTTCGACATTTATCAGCTAATGGTCCGGCGCTCCGTTCACAGGAGCGACGCCGGACATTTTTTGCTCTTTTCGACCCAAAACCAACATTCACCCACATTCCCCAAAAACGTTCACCGGAATGACCGTTTGGGGGTTTCGTATGACCGCTCACCACCAGGCCATCATTATGCCATTCCTCGTGCGGCGTGCCTGATTTATCTCCCGGAAATATACCCTCATTCGTCGTGCCTTTGGCGGGGCGGCGTAGCCGCAAAATATTCTATTAGGCGATTCGGCGAAGCGCAGCTTCGCCGCTCGGCGGGATGAAGCGAGGACCGTCGGGCAAGATCCAGCTTCGCCGCTCGGCGAGACGGCCTAGGCGCATCTAGCGACTTCTCAGCAGATCGAGTTATCTCTTCTCACCAAAACCCCTGAATAAAACATTTGTGTTTCATAGTTGACACAAATGTTAAGCGATGGTACAGTGGGTCTCGGATGAAACGCCGGAGGTCGAAAAACTATGAAAGGTGATTGGGAAGAAATACCGCGAGAAGATGGGCCGTCGTGGACGGCCGGGCCGCGGGTTACGCTGAACACAAAGGGTTATATCGTTATGAACGGACGGGCGCACGAGCTGATCGGAAAGCCGCAGGCCGTGCTGGTCCTGTTCGACCGGATCAATAATCGCATCGGCCTCAGGGCCGCAAACCCGGGACTAAGGAATGCGTACCGCTTGTCAAGATCGGGCGGCGGCCCGGGCCGGCTGGTACGTGCCAACCGGCTTTTGATGAAAAAGGGCATCGAAGTACCCGAGACGCTCCAATTTCATGAACCGCGGATCGATCAGGACGAAATACTTATCCTCGACCTCAGGACAGCCCGGGTATCGAACCGGTATCTCAGCGCAGCAAGGCGCTTTGGCAAGAAGGAGTCGGAAACGGCAGCGTAAGCCGGTCAGAAGTTAAGTCCCGTTAGGGACGGCCTGTTTGTAGAAGGTGCGTCGGATCCGTTAGACGAGCCCCGTTAGGAGCGGCATATAACAGGTCGCCCTAAAGGGGCTCAAAAATCCGTTGACCATCGGCTGCTACAAACATTTCGCTCCCACGGAGCTGCAGAACGCGAGGCGCGCGGCGAACGAGTCAGTACCGCCTGCGGTAGCGGGCGGGGCTTTTATCTGAAACGACCTATGACACAACCAAAACAGAGCCGCCTTGTTTCCGAGCTCGATACGGCGCTCGACGCCTATGGCCGGACGATCTTTGTCGAAGAGTGGGAAGACGCGAGCGGCAAGCCGAAGGTCTGGTACCAATACTCAAAGCGAAACGTCCTGATGAAACACGACCGCCGCACCGCCGGCATCATCGTGACGCGGATCGGGAAGACGAAGTATGTGAAGACGTGAATCAAACTTATTGACCTATTAAATGTAATAGGTTATCATTTGTAATAATGTGGCAAATTCTTGAGCACCGCGATATTGCCAAGACTTGTCGTAAGTTGCCGCCACAAGTTGCAAAGAAATATGAG
>DASXPW010000198.1:0-7340 GCA_036493385.1 Pyrinomonadaceae bacterium | reverse complement strand
TCCCAAGCGAATCGATAACCACGTCGTCACTCGAGGCCTATCGCGCCGCGCGGCGCTTTCTCGGTTCATGGCTAAAATCGGACAAACTAGTTCCCCCGACGTTTCGCCAACCGGACGCTCCCCTGACCGCTTTGCAGTTGGTGAACTCACCAATTGCCGATGCCTACGCCGTTCGAATGGTCACCCGCGGAACATCGCGTGCCGGCATCGACTCCGCTGCCTGCGCCATCGCCGCCAACATTCTCGAAAATCGTTTGAAGGCCCTCGCTCCCGCCCATCAGGAGGCCATCGCCGTCGCCTGTGACACTCACGTCTTGCCAGGAATGTTTATGATCTCGTTCTCCGGAATGAAGCAGGATGCGGCGCCAAAGATCGAGGCCGGCGATCTCGTTGCAAAAGCGTTCAGCCAGGGAATGACCGCAACCGAGTTTCAGGCCGCGAAAGAGGCATACCTCGCCGGTCGCGAAAAGGAATCGATCGCCGACCGCTGGCTCGATGTCGATACCTTCAAGACCACTCCGCCGACCAAACCGAGTGCGGACGTTTCTGTCGCAGATGTGCAGCGCGTGCTTGAAAAGATCCAGAAACAGCCATTCGCGACGGTCGTCGTCTCCTCACCAAAAGCCGCGAGTTAACTTCGCATTCCAACATTCACTTCATCAAGCTCCGGCGGAGCGAACTGTTTGTAGGATCGAAGCCGCCCATTGAATTAAGCTCCGTAGGAGCGGCATGTTAACAGACCGCTCCTACGGAGCTTTACTAGAATTAAAATACCTTTGTTCTACAAACAAGTCGTCCCTACGGGACTCTGAAAACACGCCCCTAGACACATTCGCTGTGTTTCAGGTCGAGTCGGTGAATCATTTCAATAATCGGGACCGTTTGTTAATCTTGCTTATTCCGAGGATGACAGCTCAGATCGCGACAAAAACCAACAGACCAAATATTGAGCAGGAAGCTGCCCACTCGGCTGCCGTCCGTGAAATGTTTTCCGGCATCGCGCGGCGTTACGACCTCTTAAACCACGTTCTCTCCCTAAATATCGACAAACGCTGGCGGCGGCGAGTGCGAACTCTTTTGGCGGACGTTCTCGCACGCGACGATGCCCGCGTTCTGGATGTTGCCTGCGGGACCGGCGACCTGACGATGGTTCTTCAGGAAGGCGCACAGGCAATGGTGATCGGGACCGACTTTTGCCGACCGATGCTGGCGATCGCAAAAAAGAAGTCAGATGCCGCGTTTGGCCGTGTGCCATTGATCGAGGCCGACGCGATGACACTCCCACTGGCCGACGACTCGATCGACGCCGCCACGATCGCTTTCGGGCTGAGAAATCTACCGAATATCGAGAATGGCTTAAGGGAGCTTTATCGTATTTTAAAGCCCGGCGGCCGGCTTGTTGTATTGGAATTTTCTACGCCGTTCATACCAGGCTTTCGGCAACTTTTCAATATGTATTTTCGGCGCATCTTGCCGCTGATCGGCGGTGCGGTGAGCGGTTCGCGGGCCGCGTATACATATCTGCCGGGCTCGGTCGCAAAATTTCTCGACCAAAAAGAGCTTGTCGAGCTGATGAAAAAGATCGGCTTCGCGTCCGTCGAATACACAGATCTTACGGGCGGGGTCGTCGCAGTGCACAGCGGTTCAAAACAATGAAAGTGTCGGAGAATCGCGTTGGGACCTTTGAATCAAGATAGCCCAACGCAGTCCGGAAGGCGGGCTTGCCCCGCATCGGATCTGTCGCTAAGGCTTGCGGGGGTAAACCACCCTTCCGGACTGCGTTTGGTTAAATTGTCAAAAGACTCCAAGCTTGAAGAGTGAATCGGTTTTACGACGCCCTCATTTATCTGACGTCCGTTTTCAGCTAGAATTTCCTTTTTCCGCTCGCGATGAAACATCGATTGTTAAGCTTTGCGCGAAGGGTCGGTCTGATGCTGCTCGTCATCTGGACGGTGGTCACGCTGGTGACGCTGTTGATCGAGCTTGTGCCGGGCTCGCCGGCGACGACGATCCTCGGCGAGACGGCCACCCGCGAGCAGATCGAAAATTTCAATAAAAAGCACGGCCTCGACCGACCGGCATTCTTTTTTTCAATCGGTAGCGAAAACGGGTTTACGTGGAACGGCGTAGATAACCGCTACGTCGATTACTGGGTCGGGCTGCTGCACGGCGACCTCGGCACATCGTTTCGCACTGACCGGCCCGTTCTCGACATGATACTCGAACGGTATCCAAAGACGATCGAGCTTGCGCTCGCGTCGATGATCATCGCGGTCGGTATCGCGATACCGCTCGGCGTGTTGGCCGGCACGCATAAGAATACGTTGACGGATAATCTGGCGTCGTTCGTCGCGCTGCTCGGCATCTCGCTGCCGACCTTTGTGATCGGTCCCACGCTGGTCTTTGTCTTCGCCGTTAAGCTTGGCTGGTTTTCGCCGACCGGGAGCGCAAATCCGGAGGACATTGTGCTCCCTGCCATAACGCTCGGCGCCGCGCTGTCGGCGATCATCACCCGCATGGTCAGGTCGAGTGTGATCGAGGAACTCGGTGAAGACTATGTCCGCACGGCACGCGCAAAAGGCCTCAGCGAGCGGACCGTCATTTATAAGCACGTTTTAAAAAATGGGTTGATACCCGTCGTTACGATCCTGGGTCTGCAGCTCGGCGTGCTGTTGGCCGGGGCGATAATTACCGAAAAAATATTTAGCTGGCAGGGGCTCGGGCTGTTGCTGCTTGACGACGGCATCGGCAAACGTGATTACCGGCTGGTGCAGGGCTGCGTGCTTGTCATCAGCGTCACGTATATTCTCGCCAATTCGCTGACAGATCTTGTTTACAGGAGGCTAGACCCACGTATACGTCTTTCGTAGATTTGAAGGTTGCGAACGTAAATACCAGCCGCCAGCTTTCAGCTAACAGCTGTCAGCTGGTAGCTGTTAGCTGTTCTTAAAATGAACCGACTTGCATACATCGGATTCGCTATCGCTGCGATCTTTATTCTCGCGGCTGTCTTTGCGCCGCTGGTCGCTCCGTATGACGTGACGGCGCAAAATCTGGCGATGCGCTATGGGGCGCCGTCGCTGCAGCACTGGTTTGGGACGGATTCCTTGGGACGCGACGTTTTTTCACGCGTCGTTTTCGGTGCGCGCATCTCGCTCGAGGTCGGCATTGTCGTTGTCGCCATTTCGTCAGTCATCGGGATCTCGATCGGCTCGATCGCCGGCTATTACGGCGGCATCATCGACCGCGTTTTGAACGGTTACGTCTTCAACGTCTTTCTGGCATTTCCCGGCTTGCTGCTGGCGATCGCGTTGGTTGCTTTTTTGGGTGCGGGACTCGGCAAGTTGATGCTCGCATTGTGCGTGATCGGCTGGGTCGGTTATGCCCGCGTGATGCGCGGGCAAGTCTTAAAGGTGCGCGAGTATGATTTCGTTCAGGCTGCGCGTGCCCTCGGTGCGGGTGATCTCAGGATCATTGTTACGCATATTTTGCCAAACGCGATCCAGCCGCTTATCGTGCAGGCCTCGCTGGGAATGGCCGGCGTTGTTGTCTCGGAGGCGTCATTATCGTTTCTAGGTCTGGGCATTCCGCCGCCCGCGCCAAGCTGGGGAACGATGATCGAAGAGTCGCGAAGCTTTGACATTATGGTCAATTCACCACATGTTTTGCTATTTCCGGGGCTCGCCATTGCGTTGACGGTTTTGTCATTTAATTTCATCGGCGACGGCCTGCGCGAATATCTCGACCCAAAGCAGCGAAAACGTTAACAATGGACCAACCAACTCCACGAATTTCATCGCTCGGAGAAAGCGCCGTCGTTGTCGATTTCGGCCGAGTAATTTCCGAAGACCTCAACCAACAAGCGACCGGACTTGCAGAATATCTCGTCGAAAATCCCTTCGACGGTTTCATCGAGGCGGTGCCGGCGTATACCTCAACGACGGTCTTTTTTGATCCGTCAAAAATGTGCGCTGCAGGTGTCGGTTCAGCCTACGAGACCGTCGCGGGCGAGATAACCACCGCAGTGAGCCGGGCGACGAAAGCGGAAGGCGTTTCAAAAATCGCCATCGAGATACCTTCGAAGTTCGATTCGGCGTCCGGCCCGGACCTTGAGATCGTCGCCGGACAGAGCGGTATGTCCGTCGACGGCGTGATCGAGTTATTCATTTCGAGCGTTTACCGCGTTTTTATGATCGGCTTTCTGCCCGGTTTTGCGTACATGGGCGAGGTCGACGGACGGATCGCGATCCCGCGCAAACAGCAGCCGCGACAGCTTGTTCCAAAAGGCAGTATTGGCATCGCCGGCCGGCAGACAGGCATTTATCCGCTCGACTCGCCCGGCGGCTGGCAGCTTATCGGCCGGACGGATGTCGCGTTGTTCACGCCAAAGGCCGACCGGCCGACGCTATTTCAGCCCGGCGATCTTGTCCGATTTGTACCAACCTGAAAATGTCGCTCGTCGTCGTCAAAGAAGGATTGCTCTCGACCGTCCAGGACCTTGGCCGTGTCGGCTATCGGCGATTTGGCATCAATCCCGGCGGCGTGATGGACCGGACCGCCGCTCGGCTCGTCAACTACTTGCTCGGCAATGAACGAAACGCCCCGGTCATCGAGCTGCACTTCCCTGCCGGTTCATTCGAGTTTGAAAGCGATCGTCATTTTGCGGTCGGCGGCGCGGACTTTTGGGGAAAACTCAATGGGCGAGCGATCGACAACCACACTGTCATCAAGGCATCATCCGGCTCGATGCTCTCATTCGAGCGAAGGAACAGCGGAAACCGGGCCTATCTCGCGATCGAAGGCGGCTTTGAGGCCGACCGCTGGCTTGGGAGCGCGAGTACAAACCTGCGTGCTGCGATCGGCGGTTTTCAGGGGAGACGCCTGCGAACAGGCGACCGTGTCGAGTTTGCTGATCGCGACGAAGCACAGTCGTATATCGGCACCGCGATCGGCCCCTCATTCCGGCATTCATACCGATCGCCGGCCACGGTCCGGGTGACAGCCGCTCCAGAATTCGAGATCCTGACCGCTCTTAGTGAACAGATACTTTTTGAAAGCACCTTTGAAATTTCACGCCAATCGGACCGGATGGGATTTCGTCTGTCGGGCGAACCGCTTTTTCGGATAGACGATCGCGAGATGCTTTCGTCGGGAGTCACATTTGGAACCATCCAGCTACTGCCCGACGGGCAGATGATCGCGCTTATGGCGGATCATCAGACGACCGGCGGCTATCCGCGTATCGTAACGGTCGCGTCGGTTGATCTGCCTGTCCTGGCGCAAATGGCCGCCGGTGACCGCGTGTCATTTGAGCGGATCACCACCGACGAGGCCGAACGCGCCTATTGCGAACTTGAACGCAGCTTCGCCTTTCTACGGTTTGGCGTCAGTACCCGAAGCGTGGGCGTTTTGTGATACCCTTTCAGCCACAAATGCACTCGATCGATCTCAACTGCGACATGGGCGAGGGTTGCGGGCATGACGAAGAGCTGCTCGAGTTTGTCTCGTCTGCTAATATCGCGTGCGGCTTTCATGCCGGTGACGCGACAACCATGCGGAAAACCGTCGAAGCAGCGATAAAGCGGAATGTTGCGATCGGTGCTCACCCGAGCTTTCCCGACCGAGAGAATTTTGGCCGGACGAATATGGATATGCCGGCGAAGGCGGTTTTCGATATCGTTACTTATCAAGTCGGAGCAATGAAAGCGATCTGCGAGACCGCCGGCGGAAAGCTGCGTCATGTAAAGCCGCACGGTGCGTTGTATAACCAGGCCGCTCGCGACCAAGCGTTTGCCAAGGCGATCGTAGAGGCTGTGAAAGCGGTCGACGCGAACTTGATCTTATTTGGCCTCTCGGGAAGCGAGCTTATCGCCGCAGGCGAACGGGCCGGGTTGAAAACCGCGTCGGAAGTATTTGCCGACAGGACTTACCAGATGGATGGCAGCCTGACACCGCGGTCGCAGCCAAACGCATTGATCGGGAATACTGACCATGCGCTCGCCCAGGTTTTGCGCTTCGTGGCGGATGGTTCAGCCGCAGCGACCAACGGAGAAACCATACAGGTCGACGCCGACACGATCTGCCTCCATGGCGACGGCGAGCATGCGGTCGAGTTTGCACGTGTGATATTTGACGGCTTAAAGAGCCGCGGGATCATGATCTCTCCTGTTGCAAAATGAAGAAATCGTCCGTTCCGTCCGTCATACTCGGCGCTGCGTTTTTGATGGCGACTTCGGCCGTAGGACCGGGGTTCCTCACGCAGACCACTGTCTTCACAAAACAGCTTGCCGCGAGCTTTGGTTTCGTCATACTCCTGTCGGTGATACTCGACATCTTTGCCCAGCTCAATATCTGGCGCGTCCTGACCGTTTCGGGAAAACGCGCGCAAGACCTGTCTAACGAAGTGGTGCCTGGCAGCGGCTATGTCCTGGCAGCATTGGTCGTGTTCGGCGGACTCGTTTTTAACATCGGAAATATCTCCGGCTGCGGCCTTGGCCTGAATGCGATGCTAGGCTTGCCCGTGACGGTCGGTGCGGGAATCAGCGCTCTGATCGCGATAGCGATCTTTGTCATAAAAGAAGCGGGTCGGGCGATGGACATCTTTGTAAAACTGCTTGGAATCGTCATGCTCGGGCTGATCATTTATGTCGTGTTTGCCGCCTGGCCGCCGATGGGCGAGGCCGCGCTAAGGACCGTTTGGCCGACGCAGATCGACCCTCGTGCCGTTGTGACGCTTGTCGGCGGTACGGTCGGCGGCTATATAACCTTTGCCGGCGCCCATCGTTTGATCGACGCCGGTATTTCCGGCAAATCTTCGCTTACGCAGGTCAATAAGAGCGCGGTAACGGGCATTCTCCTCACCGCTTCGATACGATTTCTGCTATTTCTTGCCGCGTTCGGAGTGGTAGCTCTCGGGATGGCCATTGACGACACAAATCCACCCGCATCGGTTTTTCAGGACGCGGCGGGAAATTTCGGCTATCGCGTTTTCGGTGTTGTCATGTGGGCTGCGTCCATAACGTCGGTCGTCGGCGCGGCATTCACGTCGGTTTCATTTTTTAAGACATTTAACAAGAAGATCGACGCTTACAGCAACTATGTGATCGTCGCCTTTATTCTCGTCTCGGCGGCCATCTTCCTGACGATCAATAGCCCGGTTACGGTGCTTATTTGGGCCGGCACGATCAATGGCTTCATACTGCCGGTCGGCCTTGCCCTTATCCTTTTGGCGAGCCGAAAAAGAAAACTGCTTGGTGACTATGTTCATCCGTTGGCGCTTCAGATCGCCGGCTGGGCTGTTGTCGTTATCATGCTTGGCTTTACGGTCGCGACGCTGCTAA
>DASXPW010000197.1:0-4348 GCA_036493385.1 Pyrinomonadaceae bacterium | reverse complement strand
CCATTCGCAGAACCGCAAGGAAGGCTTCCTGCGGGATCTCCACGGATCCGACCCGCTTCATACGCTGCTTGCCCTCTTTCTGCTTTTCGAGGAGCTTGCGTTTGCGTGAGATATCACCGCCGTAGCATTTGGCGATGACGTTTTTGCCCATTGCCTTTACGGTCTCGCGGGCGATGACCTTATTGCCAATAGCGGCTTGGATCGGCACTTCGAAAAGCTGCCGTGGAATCAGCTCTTTCATTTTCGCCGTCAGGGCGCGTCCCTTTGCCGCGGCCGTGTCCATATGCAGGATCAACGAAAGAGCATCGACCGGCTCGCCCGAAACCAGGATGTCGAGCTTGACCAGTTTGCTCTCTTTGTAACCCGAAAGGTGATAGTCAAGCGAGGCATACCCGCGCGAAACACTTTTCAGCCGGTCGTAAAAGTCGAGAACGATCTCATTGAGCGGCAGGCCATAGACGAGCATTACGCGGTCTTTGGTCACGTACTCAAACCTCTTCTGCACACCGCGTTTTTCATCCAGCAGAGGCAAGATGCCGCCGAGGAATTCGTCATTCGTGAGGATGGTGGCCTCGATGTACGGCTCTTCTATTTTGACGATGCGGCCGGTGTCGGGCATTTTCGATGGCGAATCGATCTCGGCCACCGCGCCGTCTGTGGTCGTCACCCGATAACGGACGCCTGGCGCTGTCGTGATAAGTTCGAGATTGAATTCGCGTTCGAGCCGCTCCTGGATGATCTCCATGTGCAGCAGGCCCAGGAAACCGCATCGGAAACCAAATCCGAGCGCCGTCGACGACTCAGGTTCGTAAAAGAAGGACGCGTCGTTCAAACGCAGTTTGTCCATCGCGTCGCGGAGGTCCTCGTACTGCGCCGAGTCGATCGGATACAGCCCCGCAAATACCATGGGTTTTACTTCCTGCAAACCGGGCAACGGAGCCTTTGCAGGATTCGCCGCGTCCGTTATCGTATCGCCGATCTGCACGTCGGCGACGGTCTTGATCGACGCAGTTAAGAAACCGACCTCGCCCGGCCCAAGAATATCTATCGGCGTCGGTCGCGGCCGATTGACGCCAATTGTTTCGACCAGATGCTCACGGCCGGTATTGAAAAAGCGGATCCTGGTGCCCTTTTTGATCGTTCCGTCAATGATGCGAAACAGCACGATCACGCCGCGGTACGAGTCATACCAACTGTCGAAGATGAGCGCCTTGAGCGGAGCATTTCTATCGCCTTTCGGAGGCGGAATGTCTTTGATTATCTCTTCGAGAATATCCTCCACGCCGACGCCCGTCTTCGCCGATGCCAAAACCGTGTGTGTCGTGTCGAGACCGATGATCGTCTCGATCTGTTCCTTGATCCGGTCGGGCTCGGCCGATGGGAGGTCGATCTTGTTCAAAACGGGAATCAGCTCGAGATCGTTCTCGATCGCAAGATACGTATTCGCAAGCGTTTGCGCCTCGACGCCCTGCGAAGCATCGACCACGAGCAATGCACCCTCGCACGCTGAAAGCGACCGTGAGACCTCATAGGTAAAATCGACGTGCCCCGGCGTATCGATCAGATTCAGCACATATTGCTTACCGTTTCGTGCCGTATAGTCGAGGCGGACGGCGTGAGCCTTGATCGTGATCCCGCGTTCGCGTTCGAGGTCCATATCGTCGAGGAGCTGCTCTTCCATATCGCGCTCGGCAACGGCACCCGTCAACTGCAAGATTCGGTCAGCGAGTGTCGATTTGCCGTGGTCGATATGGGCAATGATGGAAAAATTACGGATGTGTTCGGTACTCATTAGCGAACTATTAACAATAGCAAACAGCCGCTAAAACCGCACGTATTTGCCGGCGTGATAGTGTCAAGGTTTGCGCGGAACGACCCGCTCGCCCTTAAGCCATTTGCCGGTGGAAAAAATGGCGTCGGGCGGAAACTGTTTTTCGAGGTCGGGCGCCTTCCAGTCGATGTTGCGGTCCTTTTTGTAGAACATAAATTCGGCTAGCTCGCCGACCTTTATCGCGCCAAAGCGAGACACGACATTGAAGTCATCGGCGAGATATTCCTCCGTGCCGAAAAAGCCGCCGAGATCGCCGATCACCCGAATGTAATTTGGTGTCGGAAAGCTGGCCCGTCGCCGTTCGGCATTAACGGCGATGTCGGCATGGGAAATATCGCCGGTTATGGGGTCGACAATATTCGCGCCGCGAAAGATGACGTGGTAGAGCAACCCTGACGAATTCGGCACGAGATGGTCGTATAGATCGGTCGCAATCGTCTTTTCGCTGCCGTCGGCCATAACGTGAAGCGCAGTCATAAAGGCGACGAAATTGAGCCGGACGAGATACATTTCATCCTTACCGGCGAGTGCTCCCGTCTCGATCAGAATGACCGGCGTGCCCCAGGCCGAGAAGTTATCGCCAAATGCCGTCGCGGTGTAGCCGTCGTCATATTTCGCGATGTTTTCGGGAATGAATTTTTGGAGGGCCGAAACGATGGCAGCCGTGACACGGCGATTCCGCTCAAGGCCGTCAGTGCTCGTCTTTTCGGCGTCGCCGTAGACGACGAGCAGCGAGATGGTCGCCTGCTTGTTGGACTTCCCAACCGTCGTAAGCGATTGTTGGTTGTGGAGGTTAAAGCCGATATCCGGATTCCAATCGTCACGCAGCTTCTTAAGTAATTGTCCTTCCGGCGTTTTCAGGTCGCGGGCGTCGCGGTTGATATCGATGTTTTGCAGATTGCGTCGCTGGTAAAGCTCCTCACCGTCGGGATTGAGCATCGGTACGGCGCGAATGGTCATCAATTCATCGATCTGCTTTATCCAGGCCTCGTGTTTGTGTTTCTGCAGATAGGCGAACATGTCGATCAAGGCCGATGTCGCTGTTGGCTCGTCGCCGTGCATCTGCGACCACATAAATACCTTGAACGGCCCGTGACCAAATTCGACCTGATAGATCTCACGGTTCGCAAAGCTGCGGCCGACCTCATCGACCTTTAGACCGAGCTTGTGCAGCTTTTCGAGATAGTCTTTAAGGTCGCTGTGCCTTACATCCGAAGGGAATTTATTAGTAATGTGATGCTTGTCCCAGGTCTCGGCCAGCTCCGTCGGGCTGGTTTGGGCAAATGTATCCATTGGCAATGCTGCGGCAAAAATAAGGGTGAGAAAGAGCGCCAGTCTCATACTTACAAGATAAGGCGAAGTCTTCTGATGGGGCAAGTTATGGCAGATCAGTATATCCATCGTGCGTCATTCGAGCCGGCGATTTGCTCGCCAGCTATCCAATGAATATGGCGACGCACCGCCAAGAGCGAGCGTGACGAGAGCGGCTATGTAGACCAGGTTAAGCTCATATCCCGGCGGCCCGAACTTTGCGCCGTCCGCGGTCACCGCCATTAGCTTAATGGTCGAGAAACCGTTTGGCAGATGCACCGTGAACATCGCGGTCAACATCACGATAGCAAGCGGTACGACGACGAAAGGGACGTATGCTCCGGCCATGATCGCGACGCCGCCAAAAAGCTCGACAAGCGAAGTCAGCCAAGCGCTTTCAAGCGGCGCCGGCACGCCGATGGCGCCGAGCACATCGCCAAAACCACCGACACCGCGGCTGAGCTTGGCGTAACCGTGCGCGACAAATCCAAATCCGATAATGAGCCTAAGTGGTACGAGCGCCCAGGCGTTCCAGCGATAGAGTTTATCCGGCATAAAACGTAGTTTCCTCACGTCTCTACATGCCGACCGTCGGTGAGATTATTCCAATTTTCTTTACACAGCGGATCGATCGGTTTTCTTCAGCGATCGCAGGATCTCGGCGACGCTCCAGGCCTGAGCAAAGCAGCCACGGGGCGAATGCGGCTCTTCGGCGTCGAATATTTCGGATATCTGGCCGAGTCCTGCCCGCGAAAGATGCGAATCAAAGCCGTCAAGGATCTCCTTGATCCGGTCTTGGCGGTCCGGATAAACCCGTCGATAGGCATCGATGAATCCGCCGAGCAGCCACGCCCAGACGGTTCCCTGGTGATAGGCCGAATCGCGCTCAAGGGGCGTGCCCGCGTAGTAGGGAACATATTTCCGATCGTGGGGCGACAGCGTGCGCAGGCCCACCGGCGTCAGAAGCTCGGCCTCGACCTTGTTGACAACCGCCCGGGCGCGCTCGTCGTCGAGCATGCTGTGCGTAAGCGACGCGGCAAAGATCTGGTTTGGCCTGATGGACGCGTCAAGGTTGCCATTCTCAACTACGTCGTAGAGGCAATCAGCATCGGCATTCCAAAAGAGTGAGTTAAAACTCAGCTTTGAAAGATCGGCCATCGACCGGAATCGGGTCGCGTCTTCGTCGTAACCAAATTGCGACGCAAG
>DASXPW010000196.1:0-3070 GCA_036493385.1 Pyrinomonadaceae bacterium | reverse complement strand
TTCTCGTATGGCGATTATTTGCGGGCAGGGGCATTGGCAAGGTTTTCGCCGGTGATGAATGCGGTAAAGGATTTTGCTGCCAAAGGGAAGTTCGTTTTCGGCATCTGCAACGGCTTTCAGATCCTGTGCGAGAGCGGCCTTTTGCCAGGCGCTTTGATACGCAATGCCGACCTCAGCTTCGTGTGCCGGCACGTCAATGTGCGTGTCGAAAATAACGGCACGCCTTTTACATACGAGCTCTCGAATGGCGATGTCCTTTCGCTCCCGGTAGCGCACGCCGACGGCAACTACACCTGCGACGACACGACATTTCACAACCTCGAAGAGAATGGTCAGATCGTGTTTCGTTACTGCGACGAGAGGGGAGATGCGACACCGGGATCAAACCCTAACGGCGCCCGAGACAACATCGCGGGTATATGCAATTTGGATAGAAACGTTCTCGGGATGATGCCGCATCCGGAACGTGCTTGTGAAGAGCTTCTCGGCTCGCATGACGGCCTTGGTATTTTCAGGTCGTTGAATGATGCGATCGAGACGGTCGCGGCGTGATCTGACCAAATCGCGCTTCCGCATAAAATTGAAAAGCTCCGTTTCGGCAAAACGGAGCTTTTTCTGCTTCAGGAAGAGGAGAGCTGAGGTGAGAGGCCTTACTCCTTCGATGAGTCCGTACTGATCCTGACTCCGCCGTTGGTGGTCGTTACCCTGATCGGCGCTCCACCGCCGTTGATGGCCGCGTTGACGGTCTTATTTCTGGCTCGTCCACGCTCGTCTTTTTCGACGTTCAGCGCCGCTATGTCACTGCTAAATCCGCCGTTCACAGTTCCCGTCTCGATATTTGCCGCATAGTTTTCAGGCATTGTCAGGTGCACGCCGCCGTTCGAAGTTTCTACATCCAACCCGCTGCCGCGCCAGGTGTTGCCCGTGAGCGCAACGTTGACACCGCCGTTCGTCGTGCGGCCCTTTACCTCGCCGCCGACGTTGTCTAGATGTACGCCGCCGTTCATCGTTTCAAATTCGAGATTGCCCTCGACGTTAGAGATCGAGACGCCGCCATTGTGGGCTTTCAGACGTAAGTCGGTGTTGCGTGGAACAAGAATTTGGAACGAAACCGAATAATTCGATTCATCAGGTCCTTCGGCATGTACGCCGCCGCCTGTCGTGACCTTGACGCTCGCGACCGCTGCCTTCGCCTCGTCCGCCGTCTGGCCCCAGGCCTGGACGCATGCGCGGATCAAAATGTCTGAGCGATTATCGCCGCGAACGCCGATCCCTCCATTCTTACCGGCATCGACATCGAGCACACCGCCGGCTGCGACGTTCATTTCGCGCAGTTCACGGGCAGACTCTTTGTTGTCCGAGCTCCAGTTTTCGGAACAAAAGCCGTCTGACTTGTCTTTGACCTTTTCCTTGCTCTGCGCGACCGTTGTGCCGCCGATCATTAAGCCTGTCAAAACCAACGCCAGCCCGATAACAATTGACGACGATCGAAAGTTCTTCATGAATTGTGCCTCCGCAAAGTGTAGATAGAAATTGCCTTCTAGTGCGAAAACACCACGCTGATGCGGTTTGTGACAGGAAATCGAGAGAATGAATTTCAGATGGGAGACCGGCTATCAAAGCAACGAGCTATTTGCATCGAACCTGAAGGCCGTGGCGCGCGATGCTCCAGGACAGAACTTCTGCGTCGGTTTCGTTTCTCAACGCGTCTTCGACCTCAGGTTTGCGGCCGTCTTCGCAAAAAAAGGCAATACAGCCGCCGCCGCCCGCGCCGCAAACCTTAGTTGCGATCGCTCCGTTTACGTGTGCAACCTCGATCAGATGGTCCATATGCGCTGTCGTGATATGCGGCGAGAGACGCTTTCGTTGCGGATACCCTAGCTGAAGTATCTTGCCAGTCGCGGTCCAGTCGCCGGCGATCATGGCGTCGCGAAGCTGCAGCGATGTATCGCGGATGCCTTCGAAGATGTCGAACAGTTCGGGGTCGCCGTCGATGTGACGTTTGGTAATGTCCCAGTTGTTTGTGCCTGAGGCGCGAGGCTCGCCCGTGTAGATGACAACGGTGCGTCCCTCGAGAATTTTTGTATCGACCGCGAGTTCCTCGCGGTGCATTCCCTCGGGACCGAAATGGATGCAGGACACGCCGCCGTACTGCGCCGAATAGTAATCCTGATAACCAGTCGGCACCTTGATCACCTGACATTCGACCGCTGCGGCGATCGGAATGAAACGCTCAGGCTCATATCTGTCGCCAACCAACTTATTCAATGCCCCGATGCACGCAATATTCAAGGTCGAGGAGCCGGCAAGGCCCGCTCCGGCCGGAGCCTCAGATTCCGTGACCATGTTGAAGCCGGTTTCAGGGTGAAAAAAATAGACAAGTTTGGAAAGCAGCTCGAGTCTCGGTTCATTTTTTAGCTCGTGGAACTGGTCAAGCGATACCTCGAACTTTAGCCCTCGATCGATCGACTGCAAACATATGACATCGTCATCGCGTGTCTCGATTCTGCATTTGGCCATCAGATCGATAGCAAAGTTTACGGTGCAGGCGCCCTCATGAAAAAGAAAAAGCGGGGGTATGTCAATGGTGCCTCCAGCGAGGTCGACTCGTGTTGGGGCTGAGGTTTCTATGATCACTAGATTTTTTCCTCGGGAAAACAGTTTTGAGTTCAAGCTTTAGCTTGCTGTTCTTAGGGCGAGCTAAAGCTTGAACTCAAAACTTTATTTCTGTGTGGCTTTCTTTGCCTCGGGTGCCGGTGCGGGCTCTTTATCGTCGGTCACCGCGGCGTCGCGCGTGAGGTGAAGCCGTTCGCCGATCGTATGTAGCTTCTGCTCGGCAGCGCCTTCCACGGCGAGGATCCTTTCCTCGATCTTCGCGATGGTTTTGGGGTTGGCTTCCTCAACTTTGTCAGAGAGCCAATATCTCTCGACTACATAGAAGACGACGACACCTGTCATCACGATAAAGAAGAGCGCGACGCCGATCTGTTGGAAATCACCGATGACCGACGTCACAGCGCCGCTAAAGAAATATCCGGCGCCGCTCAAGAGCAGCACCCATAGTCCGCAA
>DASXPW010000195.1:0-4906 GCA_036493385.1 Pyrinomonadaceae bacterium | reverse complement strand
AAAGTATGATAATCACCTAACTTCGAGAAGACTTCCCTTTTTGCGAAACCGTTTAGCGACATGCCCGATATTCGGTTTAGGATTTCCCCGAGCGTTATATAGTTAATATCCGAATAAACAAACCTAACTCCCGCCGGATTGCGCAGTTTTTCTTTGTAGAGTGCCTGCAGCATCCCTTCGCGGCCGGTCCACTTTTCTTTCAGATCGAAATCGGGAGCAAAGCCCGAAGTGTGGGTCATCAACTGCTGGATCGTGACGCGTTTGACCTGTTCGTCCTGAATTTCGGGAATATATTTGCCGATCGTATCCGAGAGCCGCAGCTTGCCGCGCTCGATAAGGATCATTATCGACGTAGTGGTCGCGACGACCTTTGTCAGTGAAGCGAGGTCAAAGATCGTGTCGACTGTCATCGGCTCGACCGTTGGCACGAGCGAGCGGTTGCCGTATGCCTTTCGAAAAACGATCTTGCCTTTGTGTCCGACCAGGACGACCGCACCCGGCAGCTTTTTATCCAGGATGTCCTGTTGGACTAGAGCATCTATCTGGTTGAGCTTGTCCGGGTCCATGCCGACCGACTGCGGCCGCGCAACCGGCAAGCCTTGCGAAGAAACCTTTGCCGCGGATATGCATAGATAGGCGCAGATCAGAACCAAAACAAGGGCCCGTCGTGAAAGACGAGCCACCATACTAACCATAAACTTTTCCATTCTTGAAATATCCGCGTTATCCGCGCTTATCCGCGGCAAAATTACCTCTTCGCCTTCAGTTCCTTTTCCCTCTCGACGAAGCTATCCTTACAGAGCTTTACAAACTCTCTCGCGATTGGCGAATTGTAGCCGCCGCGCAAGCGTGCGAGGCCCAACTCCCATCTTATCTCGGCGCCCTCGATCATCCACGAGATAAGACGACCTTCTCGAACTTCTTTAGCAACTGTTTTTGCGCCTGCGATGCCGACACCGAGATTATTCTCGACCATCTGGTTGATCGCCTCTTGCCGCGACAATTCCATAGCGACACTCGGTCGAACGTTGGCGGCGTTAAAAAATTCATCGATCATCCGCCGCGTGTTTCCGCCGCGTTCGCCGAGGATCAATTTCTCGCCGGCTAGCGTCGCCGCGCTGATAAATTTTTCGCCCTTGAGCGGATGCGACGGATGCGCGATGGCCACGATCTCGTCGCTGAAGAGCAGGTCGCAGATCACGTTCGAGTTGTCGACAGGAAACGAGATGAATGCCGTGTCGATCTCGCCGTGCATGATCTTGTCGACAAGCGCCGCGCTCGTCCCCGAGTTGACGGTCAATTCGGCATTCGGGAACGTGACCCGCAACTGCTGCATGATGGTCGGGAGCTGCTGCGTCGCGAACATCGCCGAGGCCGATCCGATCCTTAGGCGTCCGTACTCAGCGCCGGCAAGCTCGGCAATTTCCGAGATCGCGGAGTCGTGCTCGGTCAGGATCTTGCGAGCGCGGGTCAGCAGACGTTCGCCCGCCTCAGTCAAGATCACGCGTCGCGGCGTCCGCGTAAATATCGGCATGCCGAGCTCATCCTCGAGTTGGCGTATCTGCATCGAAATGGCCGCCTGGGTCACATTCACGCGCCGCGCGCCGGCCGTAAACGTCTTTGCCTCCGCAATGGCGACGAAGGCCTTGAGCTGTCTGATCTCCATATTGCTGTGGACCAAAAAAGGTGTGTAAAGGACGTCAGTGTATCACGTATCCTTATCGACTACATAAAATCCGTTAAATTTGATTATGTGTCAAGTTTGGCCAACAATGGAGCTTATCTTTTTTGCTGGTTCATTTAGAGTCAATGGCTGCGAGCGCCAAAAACAACGGCCGTAAACGCAAATTTCCCCTGCTCTTTCTCGGGATCGACGGCGGTGGCACCAAGACCAATGCTGCCATAATGAACGAGGAAAAGACGATTCTTGCTGAAGGCGAAAGCGGGCCCTCAAATCCTCTTCGCGTCGGCGTCGAAACCGCCGTTACGAATATTCTCAAAGCCACTGAGGACGCCTGCGACCGTGGCGGCCTTGTTATCACGGATATTTCGGCTGCGACGCTAGGCCTCGCGGGCGTTCGCCGCATGGACCTCCGCCAGCGCGTCAAGGACAGCTTTTATAAGCGTCTCAACATACGCGATACGACAGTCGTTACTGACGCTGAGATCGCATTATTTGGCACCACATTAGGCAAACCCGGACTCGTCGTCGTTGCCGGCACGGGCTCGATCTGCCTTGGCCGAAATGAAAAAGGCGAGACATCGATATCGGGCGGTTGGGGTCCGCTCGCGGGCGACGAGGGTGGTGGCGTCGGGATCGCACAGGCAGCGCTTCATACGGTGGCAAAAGCTTCTGACGGTCGCGGTCGGCCGACGGCGCTGAGTGCCCGAGCAGCGGAATACTTTCGCGCGTCGGGGCCCGACAATCTGATCGTCGCGATCTATTCACCCCAGGTCGATAACAGCCGCATCGCCGGCTTTGCCCGGCTGGTCGTTGAAACGGCACTGGACGGCGACGCTGCGGCCCGCTCCATTCTCATCGACGCGGGCAGCGAGCTAGGCGTAGCCGCCTGCGCCGTGATCAAAAAGCTCGGTCTCGGCCATTCCAAGATCCCGGTCGGCTGCGTAGGTAGCGTCTTTAAGGCGGGAAAACTTCTGACAAAGCCGATGCTCGAGGTCATCCGAAAATGCGCCCCGCAGGCGCATCTGACAAAACCTCAGATGCCTCCGTCCCATGCCGCCGCAACCATGGCTCTCCGTTCTGTTAAGCGAACAACCGATTAGTGTCTTAAACTTAAGACTCGTGGCTGATTTTATAATTTCTGAAAACTGGCAGCTTGTAAATGACGACTGGCAACTGTTCCAGACCTCCCTCTTAAACCATAGCGATCGCTTAACATATTTTCGAAATCTATAAGGATTATTGACAGCTCTAACTCGTCTGCCGATAATAGAAAGCAATTGTTTTCAGATGCTTCCGGTTACCGAGCAGGAAAATCCAAAGACTGCCGAGATAGATAAAGTTTCGACTATCGAAGCGTCGCGCCTGATCAACGACGAGGACAAATTAGTTGCTGGTGCGGTTCAAAAGGTACTACCGGCGATCGCGGAAACCGTCGACCACGTCGTCGAGCGTCTCCGTAACGGAGGGCGGCTATTTTATGTCGGCACGGGCACGAGTGGTCGTTTGGGAGTGCTCGACGCATCGGAAATTCCGCCGACGTTTGGCGTCTCATACGAGCTGATCCAGGGGGTGATCGCCGGCGGATACGAAGCTCTCTATAAAGCGACCGAGGCGAGCGAGGACAACAAACGGACTGGCGGCGAAGATCTGCAAAAGCGCGGCGTCACCGCGAACGATGTCGTGATCGGTCTCGCCGCGTCGGGCCGGACGCCATACACCATCGGAGCAGTGGAATTTGCTCGCGAACTAGGCTGTTTTACTGCCTGCGTCACATGCGTTCCCGATTCGGCTATAACGAGGGCGGCGGAGATCGCGATCGTTCCCGTTGTCGGCCCCGAGGCTCTGACCGGTTCAACGCGGATGAAATCGGGCACGGCGCAAAAGATGGTTCTGAACATGATCTCGACCGTCGCGATGATCCAACTTGGTTACGTCAAAGGCAACCGGATGACAAACGTCAAACCGGCAAACGAAAAACTGAGGGACCGCAGCCTGCGTATTTTGATCGCAGAAACAGATTTACCTGAAAATGAAGCGTTGCAATTGATGGACGGCGCCAGCGGAGACTTGCGGCTCGCACTTGTGATGAATAAGACAAATACGACCGTGGGTGAAGCGAGACGTGCTTTAGAAACCTCGGGCTTTGTTGTCGACGCAGCCGTTTCGTCACTTACGAGAAAGTGAAACTATGTCTCGGGGGTTGAAGCAACAAGTCATCGAGGCCCAATTATTCGCTGATTATTTTCAGTTCTATTTGCAGGATGACGACATCCGCAAAGGAAATCTCGAAAACGTTTGGACTGAAGATACTGTGAATCGATTGCTCGCGGTTGATCGATTCGCCGTACACATTGGAACAGTTCGGAACATGTTTGTTCCGGTGACGGTTAACATAACAGGTAATGAAGGAATTTTTCTCTACGATAGATATGATCTGGTTAATAGGTGTGGGCTTGAGATAGAAACGGGCAGGATCGTCATTGCTGGTTGCGTAGACAACTTTCAAAAAGCTCGCAGAATAGAAATGTTGCCCGGATTCTATGTACTAACAATTGGGTATGGAAATCTCGATTCATTGAGTGACGATGGATTAGATGGCGATGATTTTTACGATATATTCATCACGCCGGCAGACAATATGGTCGATGTTTCAACGCTGAAGGACACCAGAAAGCAATAAGAATAAATGCCGACACCTGATCTCATCACCTTCGGACATTTGATCGAGATTGTCGCGATCATGGCGGATCTATCATCTAATGGATAAAGCACTGGATCCAGTCTTTCTTTTCGACGTCGACAACACGTTGCTCGACAATGACCGCGTGACTGCGGCGTTGAAGAAGTTTCTAATGCGGGAAGTCGGTGATGAGAGAACCACCCGATACTGGAAGATATTTGAAGATCTCAGAAACGAGCTTGGTTATGCCGATTATCTCGGCGCCTTGCAAGAGTATCGATGCCAGTTTCCATACGATTCTCACGTGCTGGCTTTGTCCAATTTTTTGATCGATTATCCCTTTGCTAACCGTTTGTTTCCGGGCTCGCTAGATGTGATAGAGAAATTTAAGGAACATGGTTCGGTCGTTATTCTGACGGACGGCGACGCGGTCTTTCAGCCGCGAAAGATCGCGCGTTCGGGTCTTGGCGAGGCCGTCGGTAATAATATACTTATCTACATTCATAAAGAGCGAGAGCTGGCCGACATAGAGCGTCGCTATC
>DASXPW010000194.1:0-5508 GCA_036493385.1 Pyrinomonadaceae bacterium | reverse complement strand
ATGCAAAATACCCGATCGGCGCCAGGATGACGAGTGAAATAAAGATCGCGGCCAAAAACCCCTGATAAACGCTGCGGTTGACCTTTTCGTCGTCGTTCGCACCTGCGAATCGCGCTACAAGCACGCTCATTCCGATAAAGATCGAACCAATGAAAGTTATGACCAGGAGAAATATCTGTAGGCTCGCGCCGATGGCCGCATTCGCCTGATAGCCGATCAAGTTGCCGACCATTATCTGATCGACCCAACCTTGAAGACCGCTGACAAGATTGGTCAGGATGGCCGGCCATGCGATCTTCCAAACGGCTCGCGCGAGCGGTCCCTCGACGATCGACCGATCGTATCTAGATTTGGAAACGGTCGACGATGGCCCGATTTCGAGTTCGCTTTCAGCCTCAAAAGCCAATGCTTCGGCGGAGTTGCTCATGAGCACGGTTTAATAACTGAGAATACCGATTTAAAATTACTGCTGCAATTTATGATACGGAACTGTATGGGATCCGGTTCTGACGTCATCGGAAACATTTACTGTCGGATCTGGTAGATTTTAAGAATGCCCAAGCTTTCCGCGATAACGATCTGGACGATAGGACACTCGACCCGCGATGTTGATGAGTTTATCGCGTTGCTGAAAGAAAGCGAGATCAAGGCTGTCGCGGACGTTCGCAGCCTGCCAGGCTCTCGAAAGTTTCCGCAATTTAATGCTGAGAATCTTGCCGAGTCGCTGCCCGCCGCAGGCATCGAGTACATCCCGTTCAAACAGCTCGGCGGCCGTCGAAAAGTTCGAAAAGATTCGCCGCACACGGTATGGCGTCACCCCGCCTTCCGCGGGTATGCCGACTATATGGACACCGAAGATTTCCAAAAGGGAATCGACGAACTGCTCGAGATTGCCTCGAGAAAACAAGTCGCTATTATGTGTTCCGAAGCCGTCTGGTGGCGATGCCACCGATCAATGATCGCCGATTATCTCAAATCGATCGGCGTCGTGGTCATCCACATCATGTCTCACGGAAAGACCGAGGTGCATCCCTACACCTCGGCCGCAAAGATCGTCGACGGGCGACTGGTTTATTAGCGTTCAGAGTTCAAGCTTTAGCTTGCTTTCTCGATAAAAGACGCAAGCTAAAGCTTGTACTCAAAGCTTAGGCAAACGGATTTGTATCGGCGCTTGGCCCGTAAATGGACGGTAGCGGAACGTCCAATATTCTAAGATACGTCGAGAGCTGTCCTCGATGGTGATAGTTGTGATTTAGGAGAACAGTCCGCCAAAATCCAACGCGCGGTGCTGCAAAAAGGGTCTTTCCGTCGGCAACCAACCGCAATTCTCTGACCGCATTTTCATCGTCGGTTGAACGCACGATCTCTTTCGCTTTTTCCAGGCTCTCTGCAAATGTCGCCTGGATCTGGGCGCGGCTTGCCGCTTCCGGATCTTTCGGAATACCGGCGAACTCATGCACGTCTTCGACGGCGATCGCCGCAACGTTTCCGGGCAGAACGGCAATGTGCATCGCCAGCTCGCCGAGAGATTTTGCCTTCGCATGCGGCCGGAAATCGAGTTTATCGTCCGGAATGATGTCAAAGAGCCGATTTGTGATCTCGGCCTCTCGGTCCATTTCGTTTATTACTTCGGTCGCGATCGTGTTCTGTTTTGCTTGTGCTTGCATTTTTTTTCAATCTCCTATTTCTTTTAGTGTTCTTGGTTTCAATATCGTCTTTTAGTCGCAGCAGCGTGCTCGACCATAGCTCAGCAAACGGGCTCACCCACCGCTCGTATATTTGCCGGATCGGCACCGCATTAAGCGAATTCACCCGCCGCCGGCCCTCAGCACGCGTAGTGACAAGATCGGCCTCGCGGAGTACGTCGAGATGCTTCATCACGCCGAACCGCGTCATGTCGGGAAACGCGTCGACAATATCAGTCGTCGTCTTCGATCCGCGTCTCAGCAGGTCGAGTATCGTTCGCCGGGTCGGGTCAGAAAGCGCCTTCCAAATATTGTCCAGGTCGTCAGCCATTCTCTTTAGGCAGGCGTCGCCGCCGCCTTTTCGCAATCGGCCTTGAGACCGTCCAGGATCATTCCCCAACCGGTGGAGATGCCTTCTCGATGTTCTTTTGAGATCATCCCGATGGCCCGATGGCGGAGCGTCACGCGTGTTCCGTCGCCGTTTTCAGCCAGCTTGACCTCGATATGATTGATCGCCGGATAGGACATGAACATTGGCCCGCTCAGCTCAAGCAGCGTCGGCGGTTTAATGACCTGAACGTGACCCCACAGATGCTGAATGCCCTCGCCTCGATCGCGATACCATCGTCCGCCTGCGAACGGCTCGATCTCAAGATTCATTGGCTCGCCGCTCGGCGTTAAGTTGTTCTTGCCAAGACGGTTCAACAATCCCTTGAACGTGTCCTCAAGACCCGCATTCACATCAACCGTCTGTTCCAGATCAAGTGTCATTTCTTCAAGATTCATTTTTATTCCCTCCTAATAGGTGAAGTAATAGTAACGTAACCAAATAGTCACGTCAAGACGATAAACGATATTTTTGATATCGCGGGGCTTCAAGTCCGACCCGCTTTCGGCACGACACTTTGTGTCTCTGCTACACTGAGGCGGTAAATCGCAAGGTATATAGGAGCAGAAGCAATGAACGTACGCGAAGATGAAAGGACTTTACTACGGCTCGAACCGAACCCCGCGCTGGTCCAACACGCACAGGTACGCGCAGAAAACTTTCAGAACAAGACCGCGGACATGATAACGACCTTTGCGGGCTCCATGGGTTTTGTTTACCTCCATGTTGTATGGTTCGCCATATGGATCGGCTTTGGAGTCGAGGGTTATCCCTACGGGCTTCTGACAATGATCGTGTCCCTTGAAGCAATATTTCTTTCGACGTTTGTAATGATCAGCCAGAATCGAGCAGACGCCAAACATCAGATCGTCGCCGATGTGCAGTGGAAGACGGTGCAAGAGGAGGACAAACAGAACGAGGAATTGCTGGAACTGTCACGTCAGATCCTTGAGCTCACGAGGCAAGTGCACGCGTGTACGACGGCAGTTTCAGATAAGCCGACCGCACCGCCTCTACCTGCGGAAAAGAACTGAACTATAATTCACTGCACCGTAGTCTAGGCCCAGGTTCATTTCTTCGGCCGTTCATTAGACTTCAGTACCCGTTTTCTTAGCCGTATCGATTTTGGCGTGACCTCGATCAGCTCGTCATCAGCGATAAACTCGAGCGCGCGTTCGAGCGACATCTCGCGTACGGGCACGAGGCGCATCGCCTCGTCGGCGCTGGTGGTCCGCATGTTTGAAAGCTTCTTTTCTTTTATCGCGTTGACGTCGAGATCGACCGAGCGGGCATTTTCCCCAATGATCATTCCTTCGTAGACCTTAATTTGCGGCATCACAAACAGCGCCCCACGTTCCTGCAGGTTATAAAGTGCGTATGTGTTGGTCTCGCCCATCCGATCGGCCACGAGCGAGCCGGTCTGGCGCGAACGCATCTCGCCCTGCCATTTGTCGAATTTTAGAAACAGAGTGTTGAGCAGACCTGTTCCTTTTGTCTCGGTTAGGAATTCGCCGCGAAAGCCGATCAGCCCGCGTGACGGAACTTCGTACTCGAGCCGCACGCGGCCCGAGCCGTTGTTGATCATCTTGGTCATCTGGCCTTTGCGGCGGCCGAGGGCCTCGGTGACTACGCCGATGAATTCTTCTGGCACGTCAATAACGACCTGTTCGAACGGCTCGAGCGTCTCGCCGGTTTTCTCATCCAGCTTCGTGATGACCTCTGGCTTTGAAACCTGAAGTTCATAGCCTTCGCGGCGCATCATTTCGATCAGGATCGCCAGTTGCAGTTCGCCGCGGCCTGAGACTTTGAATTGCTCCGCGGCCTCGGTCTGCTCGACACGCAATGCCACGTTGCCCAGAAGCTCGCGGTCGAGGCGCTCCTTCAATTGCCTCGATGTGACAAATCTCCCTTCGGTTCCCGAAAATGGCGAAGTATTTACACCGAATATCATCGAGATCGTTGGCTCGTCAACCGCTATCATCGGCAGCGGCCGCGGATTGTCGACAAGCGTGATCGTCTCGCCGATATTGATGTCGTCAAACCCCGCGAGCGCGACGATCTCGCCTGTCCCGGCGTCGGCAACGCTCTCGCGTTCGAGACCCTCGAAAATAAAAAGCTCTTTGACGCGGGTCTTTTGCGTCGAGCCGTCTCGTTTTGCAACGATCACTTCCTGATTTTTTGCGATATCGCCCGAGAATATTCGGCCGATCGCGAGTCGACCGACGAAGGGGTTGTAATCGATATTTGCAACAAGCAATTGCAGCGAATCGTCACGCAGCGCATGCGGCGCGGGAATGGACTTGATTATTTGTTCGAACAGCGGTTTGAGATTGGTGGACGCATCGTCGAGATTCTTCTTTGCAACACCATCGCGAGAGATCGAATACAAAATAGGGAATTCGATCTGCTGATCGTTTGCGCCGAGATCGATAAAGAGATCATAGATCTCGTCGACGACCTCATCGGGACGCGCGTCCTGCCGGTCGATCTTGTTGACAAGCGCGATCGCGGGCAACTTAAGCTCCAGAGCCTTTCTTAACACAAAACGCGTTTGAGGTAGGCACCCCTCGGCGGCATCAACCAGCAGCACGATGCCATCCACCATCTTCAGAACGCGCTCGACCTCGCCGCCAAAATCGGCGTGACCCGGCGTGTCGACGATGTTGATCTTATAGTCGCCGTAACGCACCGACGTGTTTTTTGCCATGATCGTGATGCCGCGTTCGCGTTCGAGGTCCATCGAGTCCATCACGCGCTCGACAACAGCCTCGTTTTCACGATGCGTCCCGGTTTGCTTTAGCATCGCGTCCACGAGCGTCGTCTTTCCGTGGTCGACGTGAGCAATAATGGCAATGTTTCTTATCTTATTCGCAGTCTGCATAGTCTGAAATCTTGTCAAAAAGACAAACGAGTATTGTGGCGGATTGGCGGCCGAAAGGCAAAAGCGTTTAAGATGGAGGCATGAAGTCGATTCGGCGATTTATGCCTTTCGCAATTTCACTGATCTTGACCCCGTTCGCATTATTTATCGGCCTTGTATCCGCGGGAGCCGGCCACGGAAACTATATTCTTGCAATACTTTTGTTTCCGTTTACGCTCTTAGCGCTGATCTTAGTCGCCCATCCTGCGCCTTCAAATTATGACGTATGGCTTTTTGGCTCCGCAGCAGCACAGTTTCCGATGTACGGCATTCTCTTTAGTCTGATCGGACGGAAGAAACTACTTACCTCTGTCATAGCTTTGATTCATACCTTTTTGTTTGTTGTCATTTTCTATCTCGCACGCAAGTGGGATTTCGTATAACAAATAAAATCGGATTGTGAGCTCCGTAGGAGCGTCCTGTTTGTAGAAATTGATCAGGCGAGAAGGCAAGCTCCGTAGGAGCGGCCCGTTCTTCATATACGCGACGCGCTAACAGGTCGCTCCGATGGAGCT